>NZ_JFHJ01000072.1:0-6310 GCF_003666285.1 Mesotoga sp. HF07.pep.5.2.highcov
TGGCCGAACTTTACGAAAAGATGGGAAACATAGAGATGCGGAGAATTGTTGAAGATGAGGTGCTTAGAACAAAACCGGTTTACATAAATGATGTGGAGCCTTGGGCAAAAATCCAGTTTAAGCACTCAAATTACGACGTTGTGGAAGAAGTGGCGACAAATTTTCTCAAGGAAAACCCCGATAGGCCAGAGCTTAAGATGCTGCTAGTCGTTTCTCATATGAAGAAAGGGCAGTGCGATGAGGCAAAGAGACTCCTTAAAGAATTCGAAAATGAGCAGGTTTGGTACTTCTATGGGAAGAAAGAGCTATTCGATGAATACCTCACTGAAGAAGAGAGAAAACAGTGTGGGATTACATAGTTCTTAGAGTCTCTCTCTTCTTCATTTTTGGGCTGATATTTGGAAGCTTTTCAAATGCTTTGATATTTCGTATTCCTTCAAAAGAATACTCAATGACCAGACCTCGAAGAAGTATTTGTCCAAAATGCAAACACCAGCTATCATGGAAGGACAATATTCCTTTGATAAGCTACATCTTTCTGGGAGGCAAATGTAGATATTGTGGGGAACCCATTGCTGCAAGGTATCCCGTCGTTGAGTTACTTACTGCACTGTTGTTCTCATTGAATTCAGTTGTCTTTTCTCTGTTTGGAGCAATTTCAATGTCAGTTTTGACTATTGGATTGATTGTCTCTTCTTTTATCGATCTTGAGCACTACATGATTCCAGACTTCGGCGTGATTCTTGTGGCTGCTGGCGGCTTCGCCTGGTCAACTGTTGAGGGTCGATTCCCTGCAAATTTACTTCATGCTCTTCTCGTTACTGGGGCGATGGTTGCATTTTTCTTCATAGCAAACCTTGTAAGGAAAGACAGTTTTGGTTTTGGCGACGTAGAATTGCTTGCAGCACTTTCTCTGGCATCTGGCATTATAGGTTCTTTATATACGATCATGGTAGCTTCTTTTGCAGCGCTAATTGTCTATGCAATAAATGCTGCCGCAAAAGGCAGAAAATTTGATCGACGAGCTCAGCTTCCTTTCGGCCCTTTCATTGCAGTCGGCGGGTATACGACAATCCTTTTCCTGGATTTTATCGAGGCACTGTATAGAATATGACTTTGAATGACTGGACGCTTGCTTTGAAAGAAACCGGTTACGAATTCGCGAGATTCCTCAAGAAAAGAGGCCTTTGCTGTTCTGTCACTGTCATCAGTGAGTACTGCGTTGAACTTTCAAACAGTGTAGTGCTCAGGCTTTATACGAACCGTAAAGGAAACAAGAGAATGGTTCTGCCTTCATTTCTCTCCGAAGAGAAGAGCGAATGGCTCCTGTTTAGATGGGAGGAATTCAACGGAAGAAATTATGATGGAGTTCACCTCTTCGTAGATGGTAGTTTCATGGACAATAAGGTAGGATATGGAGTATTGGTGATCACAGAAAATCAAATTGAGAAAAGAATCAACGGGTGTTTAAGAGAGAATCTCGAAATGAAAAACGTTACAGGTGAAATCGAAGGCGTGATTAGGGCGCTGGAATACTGTATGCGAAAGGGATATAGAAAAGCTACTATTCACTATGACTATATGGGACTAAGAAGTTGGGCGGAGGGGGAGTGGAAAGCGAAGAACAAACTAACGAGAAAGTACGTTGAACGGCTCAAGCAGTTCTCCTCCCAGATCGACATTGAATGGGTAAAAGCAAGATCACATATTGGAGAGACATTCAACGAGATTGCGGATAAACTAGCAAAAAAAGCAGTTGAAGATTGTGGATAGAATCTTTTGAGGATGGAATGCTGATCGATTTTTTCTGGCAACTTGGTCAACTTGGAGGAATAAATAGAAAAATGCTCTCAATCCTTCATTGTTTATGTCCTTAATGCCAATATTTGGTCATTCAGTAAACCAGCCAGTGGTGTTTCAGGGTTTTCTACTTTTACCGAAAACTTCTTGCATTTTATAGAAAACTAAACAGGAGGGATATCTTTGAAAGTTTTCATTAGTGCAGACATTGAGGGAACTGCAGGAATTGCGGACTGGAATGAAGCAAAAAAGGGTAATCAGGACTACGAGTATTTCAAGAAACAGATGACTGCAGAAGTAAAGGCAGCTGTTCAGGGTGCTCTTGAGGCTGGAGCCTCGGAAATAACTGTGAGGGATGCCCACGGGAGCGCAAGAAACATCGATCCCTCTCTTCTGCCGGAAGGAGTTCGACTTCTCCGTGGGTGGGCTAGAGATCCTTTCATGATGATGCAAGGAATTGATTCTAGTTTTGGAGCCGTGGTGTTCACAGGATACCATTCACCCTCTGGAAAGGCTCTAAATCCTCTTTCTCATACTATGACGGGGGACATATACTACCTCAAGATCAACAACAAGCTTATTAGCGAATTTGAGCTAAACGCGATGTCGGCCTCTTATCATGGGGTACCGGTCGTTTTCATCAGCGGGGATGAGGGAATTGTACAAATCGCTAAGCAAAACGTACCTGGCATACAAACCGTGTCAACCAACATTGGCAGTGGTGCTTCAGTAGATTCAATTCATCCCGCTAAGGCAGTGAAGTTGATCGAGGAAGGTGTTTACAATGCTGTGAAGAATATCGGAGTTCAACCGGTATCAATTCCGGCTGAATTTGAGGTTGAAATTGCCTACATAGAACACACTTTAGCTCATAAGTTATCTTTTTTCCCCGGGGTGACCAAGAAGGACGATCGTGTTCTCACTTTCAGAGATCAAGATTATTACGAAGTTCTTAGGAAGTTGCTCTTTCTTCTCTGACAGACTCTTAAGGGTGGTGATGAGAGCTTAGCAACACCTCAGTCAGTGATGATCGCGAGTGGATTTCATTCGTATGCTGTCCTTTGTTGGATAGTTGGAAGGAAGATTGGTTTCAAATTCGAAACCGCATTCGGAGTATAGAGATAGTGCCTTTCTGTTCCATCGAGAGACGTCCAAAACGATTTCTGCATCCATTTCGAGTAGATGATTAAGGATCCTCCGTCCATATCCCTTGTTTCTGAAATCTTCGTGAACTGAGATTAGACCGAGGTATTTTTGCTCGGGGAAAATGCCCATCTCCATTGATCTTTGAAGAGTTCGAAATTCATGCAAGAGTCTAAACCCAAAGATACTAAAAGAAAAGTTGATCATGTCAACGTGTAAATGCGACAGTCTGTTCATCTCCTCATGCGTGTAAAATGCATATATTGCGATTGGCCGATTGCCAATTTCGCAAACAGTAATGAATTCGAGATTTATCGCGCTGCCCATAATCAGAAGCCTAGATATGCCTGCCAGAGCTTTTCTTCCCAGTGCACGCTTGAAATGGGATGGGTCAGTATTGAAGACCAGATGCGCTACAAATTGCAAGTCGCTCGACTCGGATTGTCTGTATTCAATCTTTTCCTTCTTCACGGGTAAATTCTATACTCTAAAAAACGATTATTCAAAATCATAGTTGGCATGTATTTGCATACGAATTGTCAGACATACAGTATGCGAGGTGCGTCATGAGAGCTGCAAAGAGAGGAATTGACGAAGGTTTGCACATTGCTCGAACTCTTCTCGAAGGAAACGTCGAAGCGTGCGCAATTGTCTCTTCAGAAGGGAAGATCGTAGTTGCAAATTCAACATGGGAAAGGCTTGCCGCAGCTTGCTTCGATGAACTCAGTTTCTTGAGTGAAGAATTCGATATGAAACGATTTTCTGACATGCTCGACGAGGTTTGTGCGCTGAGGCTAAAGGAGTTTCTGTCTGGTAAGACTAAGCAAGTATCTTTCGCTCTTAATGATTTTGAGAATTCAAAGGGTTTACCATTTACGATAGTGATTTACAGTGTCGAGATTTCGGAAAGGCTTTGTTACTTCATTTCCTTGAGGGATAACAGTGAATCTACTGTTCTTAGAAACATTTTAAGAGATATTATGTACATCGATCCATTATCGGGATTCGGAAACGAAAGATCTTTAAATAGATTTCTCTCAAAGAAAATCTCCTCCTCGAAGGAAAATGGAGCTTGTTTTTCGATTGTTTGCACTATGTTGTCCAATTCCAAAGAGATAGCTGCAATGTTTGGAAAGAGGATACTAGATACCGTATTGCAAAGGCTTGGAAAGAGAATCACACTTCAGATAGAAGAAGGCAAGTCGTTTAGAATCATGGATGATGTGTATGTAACTGTACTGGATTGCAGCGATAGAAGTTGCGTTTCTAGAACTATGTCGGTTCTCACATCAGATTTGGAGAAACCAGTTGCCGTTTCAGATACTGATGTGTCACCTTCTGTCGTGAGTGGAATTTGCCAGTTCCCCATTGATGGAGAAAGATCTGAATCACTTCTCAGCAATTGCCTCACAGCGATTTTTACAGCTCAGAGAAAAGGCTTGAAGTGGGAATTTTACAACTGATTATCTAAGATAAAAAACCGCTGCATCAAAATCACCCTTGTTAGAGCCAACGTCTCCGTCAATTGAAGCTGAATAGCCAGCAACAACGAATCCATCACAAACATAAGCGATTGATAGTCCTACATCGTCTTTACTGCCTCCAAGATACTTTTGCCATAAGAGCTCTCCTTCAGCATCAGTTTGCAGCACCCAGAAATCACTGTAAGTTATACCAGATCTCTTCATGGCCTCGTCTACGGGCTGGTTGATTGATCGATTTGATTCAGAAAAGCCAATCGCTTGAATGCCACCCGCTTGCGTGATGAAGAAGTCTTCGATTATATCGTTACCAGATCCCCCATAGACTCTTGCCCACAATAAATCACCTTCTTCAGATAGTTTTGCTGCAAATCCGTCGTAGTCGGAAGAATCTCGCTGGAAAGTTTCTTCCCTGGAATTTGTGGAGCCTGTGATAATTATTTCTCCTTCGTCATTTATTCTGACAGAAGAAGGCGAATCCTCGCTCTTTCCTCCAAGCACTTTCGACCATATAACTTCTCCGTCTCTATTGACCTTGATTGTAAGAACAGAAGATAATTCAATGTAGATTCCATTTACCTGAAAGCGGTTGCCGGGATTTCCCTTTGCTTCACCGTCTTTCGAAGTTGTCTCGGCGACAATCACAACGTTGCCATCACCGTCGACATCAAATGCAACTCCTCGATCAAAAGAGCTTCCTCCATAGGATCTTTGCCATTCTAGGGAACCTGATTTGCCTAGTTTTACTAACAGGATCGAACTATCTTCTTTTGACTCCGTCTTTGTTCCTAGAATCAAATATCCATCCTCTACCTCAATTACTGAGGTCGCCTCATTGAAGATACCCTCACTCTTGAATCTCCACTTTTCATTTGCAAACTTATCAAGCTTTATTACAAGCAGTGAAGAATCCGCGTCGAATCCAGCATCGGTTTTATCGACTGCTTTACCCACTACCAGGAATCCATCATCCGATGTGGCTATGATGTCATTAAGCTCTACCCAACCAAGATTAAATCTCTTCTCCCACTCCATGAAACCGTTATTGTCGATCTTTACGATCCATCCAACCCTTGGAATCGAGTCTTTCAATGATTCGGATTCCGAAACCAGATCTGAGGAACCGCAAAGGATGTATCCACCACTGGACAGAGACTTTACTGTGTTAAAGGAGTCTCTTCCTTTAAAACCGACAATTCTCTTCCATGTCAAAACAGGTATTTCTTCTGTCGAAAAAGACCAGATGGGACCCTTTACCAATCCCCCGTTCCCATCATTTACAACAACCTGCCAGCTGTAAGTTTCTCCGTGTTTTAGAGATGGCAGCTCGTACATATTCTTGTTAATGCCTTTTGCAAGTAAACCAAGGCTCTCGGTGCCAAAATAGAGGTCATAAGACAGAATATCACCGTCGGGGTCACTACATTCCCAAGATAGAACTAGGTAATTAAAGAAGTCTTCAACTCCATCACCGGGATAAGGACCATGCGGCTCTTCGGGCCAGTGATTTTTGTCGATAACAATTATGCTGAAAGTTTCACAGTGCCACTGCCGCAAACTGTCTATAGCTTTTATAGTTACTCTGTGGGCGACAGGCGCCTCGCGTACCGAAGAACTGTAACGGTAGATATCTCCTTCAATAAATCCCGGCCCACCGACAATTTCGTAACTTATCTCGTTCATTTCAGAAAAGGTGAGTTCTGAGAGATCGATCTCTAGTCTGTCGCCTTCAAAGACTTTCTGGTTTGTAATACTTAGAACCGGGGGTGGTGGCAAGTTCTTTACTAAGAATGTAATGTGAAGCACAGCTTCCGACTTTTCAGACTTAACGATGATATCGATTGTTTCTTCAGGTAGGCTAAGCGTACTCGAATCAATTACGAGGA
>NZ_JFHJ01000298.1:0-5450 GCF_003666285.1 Mesotoga sp. HF07.pep.5.2.highcov
ATCATCATAAGGTCAAACGCCCTACCAACAACCGAAGGCGATTGCTCGCAATAACGAATCAGATCAGACTTCACCTCTTCTTGCATTCGATCAATAGCGTCATCGCTCTTACAGAGCCTCTCTGCTTCAGACAGAGATGGTTCAACGAGATTGTCTATTGCTCCCTTAGTCATAATCGAGACAGATTCAAACATAGACTTCATCTTGTCGTAGTATCCGATAGGCGGTCTCTTCGAAAGTGAAAGACTTGTCTCGCAAATGAAGACACACTTATCACCTATTCTCTCCAGGGCACTGACGATATTCATTGAGAGCGTCAAAAGCCTCAGCTCTTTGCCAGTTGGAGTCAATATACCCGTTAGACCAATTATCATTGCCTGCAGCTCCACCTGATGGTAATCTATCACAGAATCGGAATATATCACATCTCTCGCCTGGTGTTCATTTCGCTCTAGTACTGCGACCATTGTCTTGTTGAAGATGCTCTGGACATACCTGGCCATTCTCAAGATCTCGATTCTCAAATTACCTATTCTTTCAAGGCCTACTTTAGATATCATCCTTAAGCCGACCTCCAAAAGCGAGCCTTCTCTTGAGCAAAGCGACGAAATCGAAGCTTCCTTCCCTGAGAAGAGTCACCTTTCTATCTGAGAGTGAAACTTCAATGGTTTCCCCGGTCCTCAGTTCAGAGACGAGCTCCCCATCCACATAGGCTTCTAGAGGAAAGCCCTTGTCTTGTTTCACTTCCATTCTCACTTTTCTAGAGGCTCCTATGACTATCGATCCAACGAAGGGATTATGGGGGCATATTGGCGTTATCTGGAAGCAATTGGCCTCGGGATCAACAAGTGCGCCGCCCGCCGCCATCGTATAAGCAGTGGAGCCCGTATTTGTGGCAAAGATTATGCCATCGCCTACGACTTGGTAGCTGCTTTGCCCTGATATTTCTACTGACAAGGAGACAGTCCTGCTTGGTGTTGAACGCTCGACGACGCAATCGTTGAGAGCATATCTTACGGTTCCATCAAGGCTTATCTCCATTACATTCCTATCGACACCATCGAGTTTTCCCTCCTGCAAAAGGTCGAGGGCCGTATGCAGCATGCTGAGTTCAAAGGCAGCTAGGAATCCGACACTACCAACTCTGAAGCTCATGATGGGAAGATTGTTGAGAACAGCCATCTGTACTGCCTCGAGGACCGTTCCGTCTCCCCCAAACGTAAGGATGACATCCTGCTCCGGAACGGAACAGGAAGCACGATCTTCGCAGAAGGAAGTATCGATCTTATGTAATTCTATCTCTCTTGAAAGCCAGTCAAGCATCTCGGCGGAGATTCTGGTTCTGTTGTAGAACACTGCAGCCTTCATAACTCTCACCCCGCGATAAATGAAGGAAAACTTTCTCCTAAGCAAACTCTGAAAATGCTCTTATAAAACAAAAGATTATCCAGCAAAAATGGCCTTGTCGACTTACAGGTTCCGGTATAGATGGGCCTGTCCGAAGAAACAGCCATCCTATTCCTCTACCTCTTCTCTATGATCAGCGTAGTTCCAGAGCGGAGTATTTCTTCCCTCAAGGGGGAGGCCGAGGTGCCTGTATGCCTTTTCCGTAACCATCCTTCCCCGACTTGTCCTTACGAGGAATCCACTCTGAAGTAAGAATGGTTCATATACTTCGCTTATTGTTTCCGGCTCAATTCCTAGCGAAGCGGCAATGGCCTTTACACCTGCAGGTCCGCCGTTATAGCTTTCAATGAGAATCGATAAGAGTTTTTTGTCCATTGAATCGAGTCCTTCCGAATCTATTGAAAGCAGAGTCATTGCCGATTCAACGGTCTCCATGGTGATTTCGCTTTCACCTTCAACGGTGACGATGTCTCTTACTCTCCTTAACAGCCTATTTGCGATTCTTGGGGTACCTCGCGACCTTCTTGCGAGCAGAAGGGCTGCATCGTCCCGAATCGAAGTCCCCAAAAGGGTGGCAGAGCGTAGAATAATCTGCTTTAGATCCCTGTCCGGATAGAACTCCATTTCGAGTATCATACCGAACCTATTTCGAAGAGGAGCCCCTATGAAACCGCTTCTCGTAGTTGCACCAACTAGAGTGAAGGGATTCAGATCGAGACGTATAGATCTCGCGCTTGGTCCCTTACCAATCATTATGTCAAGCTGAAAATCCTCCATAGCCGAATACAGTATCTCTTCAACGCTTCTGTTCAGTCTGTGAATTTCATCTATGAAAAGCACATCGTCTCGCTCCAGGCCGGTTAGAATTGCGGCCAGATCTCCTTGCTTCTCTATGACAGGTCCTGAAGTAACGTATATCTCAGATCCCAGCTCGTTAGCGATTATATGGGCAAGAGTAGTCTTTCCCAGTCCCGGGGGGCCGGCCAGCAGTGTGTGGTCAAGGGCTTCACGCCGTACCTTTGCAGCCTCAATCGCCACTCGAAGCCTTTGCCTTATCTGGTTCTGACCAATATACTCCTGTAGAGTCTTAGGCCTAAGACTCTTGATTGAATTATCCTCTTGTACCTCGCCGGGCGTAAGGAAGCGTTCTTCTCGCATATAACCTCCTAAGGATGAATCCTGTAGAGCGTTCTTGCAAAGGGTATCGCTTCTCTGATGTGTTCAAGACCTGCAATCCATGCAACAATTCTTTCGATTCCCATACCGAAGCCGCTGTGTGGAACCGTACCATAGTCTCGCAGGTCGAGATACCAGTCGTATGATTCGACATCGAGACCATACTCCTGTATTCTTTCGACAAGCAAGTCGCGGTCGTGAATTCTCTCAGAAGCCCCGATTATCTCTCCATAGCCTTCTGGGGCCAGCATGTCATCACATAGGACTACTTCCGGTCTCTCGGGATCGGGCTGCATGTAGAAGGCTTTCATCATTCTTGGGTACCGTTCGACAACAACCGGTTTTTCGAACTCATTTGCAATTGCCGTTTCTTCATCGCCTCCGATGTCGTCTCCCCATTTGATATCGAACCCCTTCTTTACCAGAAGCTTTATTGCCTCGTCATAGGTTATTCTAGGGAATGGAGTCTCGATCTTCTCTAGTCTCGACGTATCTCGTCCAACAGAGCGAAGATACTCTCCGGCTCTTTCGAGAGTTTTCTTAACGACATAGGTGACGAGATCCTCCTGAAGCTTGATATTATCGTCGTGCCCGTAATACGCGACTTCTGCTTCGTTCATCCAGAACTCTATGAGATGTCTTCTTGTCTTTGATTTTTCTGCTCTGAAAGTTGGTCCAAGATTATAGACCTTTCCAAGAGCCATAGCGGCCGCTTCAAGGTAAAGCTGTCCCGTCTGCGCTAGATATGCCTTTCCATAATCGAAGTAGTCTATTTCGAATGTATTTCCGGCGCTTTCTCCAATTGACCCGGTGAATATCGGGGTGTCTACCAGGACAAAGCCCCGATCATTGTAAAACTCTCTGACGGCACGTATTATCTCATGACGAATCTTAAGAACATGGGTCTGCCGCTGAGTCCTCAGCCAAAGATGCCTGTTGTCCATAAGAAAATCAATCGAGTGGTCAGGCTTGTTAATTGGAAAGTCCTTTTCGGGGATCTGAACTATCTGAACATCTTCTACCAGTACTTCGACACCGCCGGGAGCTCTTTCCTCGGCCTTTACAAGACCGGTGACTATAAGGCTTGACTCCATTTTCAAGGAGGCCGCAACCTGAAAGACGCTCTCGGGCACGCTTGACTTCTCTACGATTGCCTGAACGAATCCGGAACCATCCCTCAAGAAGAGGAACTGGATCTTCCCACTCGATCTTTTTCTTCTCAGCCAACCCCTGATCTGTACGTGTTCATTTATGTGTTTACCTAGTGAAGAAATCTCTGCGACTTTCATAAGCACCTCCAGCAACAACTCGTCAGCTTCAATTATAGCAAAAACCCGGGGTTAAACCCCGGGTCAATCATTACGAAAGCTATTCTACTATATTATTCCTGAATCAATAAGAACCCATATGGATATTCCTAGAGCAGCAAGCGAACTTACTGTAGAGAGAATCAGCCAGGGTGAAGTCTTTTTCTGAAGTGCTTCAACATCCTGTTTTGTGGCGGCGTCAACAGTGGCCTTGTTGATCTCGGCTACTCTTTCCGAGAGATTCACAATAACAGGCTGAGTCTCAAGGTCGCTAATTTTGAGGTATCTTTCAAGATTGACTACCGTTGTGTTTAGCCTCGATTCTAGTGAATCCGCTCTGGTCTTCAGTGCCTTGATCTCACTTTCGTTCTTTCCTAGCTGTGTGTTAACCGTATCCATTCCAAGAGAGATTCTGGAAAGACTCGCGTCGACGGTCACGTTAAGCATATCCATATTCTCATTAATCCTTGCCTCGAGATCACCGATGCTAGCCTGTGTTGCAGCAAAGTTCTTCGACTGCTGATCGGTAAGAGCGTTGAACTTGGAATTCAGAGCGTTAAGGTCGCTCCTGAGAGTGGATACAGTGCTAACCGAAGACTTTAGAGAAGCGAGTTCATTTTCATGGATAGTAACGATTTCGTTTATCGCATTGATGCTTCTTTGGAGATTTCCAATATCGCTCTTGATAATTCCGGTTTCAGAAGCGAAGTCGTCTCTCAGGGTTTGGAGATCCTTATACAACACTTCGCTGGAGTTTTTAACCTGCGCAAGCTCGTCGATCCCAGCATAAAGATTCAAGTTTGCCTTAAGGTCGGTCTTGGTCACGTAGTTCTGGAGATCTCCGATTTTTGCGTAATCCGAAGAAATCGCGTTCACTCTTGCCGAAAGATAATCAAGCTTATCAATCGCCTCGGTAGGAAGCTTCACATTAGCAATCTGATCTTCAAGAGAAGAGATCTTGTTCTGGAGATCTCTCACGCTCAGGACATCGCCAGAAAGTGTCGTCATTGATTCCTTGATCGATGCAATTTCGATTGCATTTGCAGATGCCCTGTTGATTATTGTGCTGAGTTTGGCATCATAGTCACTTAACGATGAAGACAATGACCTTACAGTTGAATCAAGAGTCGAAATAGCCCTTTCGTTTGAAGAAATACTGCTCTGTATCATACTTACGTTGCCACTGAGTGTGTCAACTCTTCTAACGGCATCGTTGACCTTTGATTCCATAACCGTGAGATCAGACATGCTGTTCTGTACATTCTGTACATCAAGAGCAAGCATGTCCAGCTTTTTGGTGGTCAAGGAAAGATCTTCAACGAATTTCATGATCTGCTGTCTGAGTGATTCGACAGTGCTCTGAGATACACTCCCGTTTGTAGAGATTCCCAGAGAGCTAATTCTGTTTTCGAGAGCGGTTATTCTCAGCTGTAGATCCATGGTGTCGATAAGTCTTCCGGTGGAATCCGTCAAAGCCAGTTCCAAAGCTTCAAGTCTTGACATAACCGTACCATCTACCGCTCCGTTCTGGGGGACGGTACCCTGCCTGGCGAAGTTCAG
>NZ_JFHJ01000398.1:0-2262 GCF_003666285.1 Mesotoga sp. HF07.pep.5.2.highcov
GATACCGTTACGGTCAACAAGATGCCTTTCCTTAGTGATCTGCCTTTTATCGGAAAGCTGTTCACCACCGAGAACAAGACCTCTGATAAGAGAGAACTGGTTATCTTCATCACAGCGGAGGTGGTTGAGCCTTGATAAGGAGACCCGTTGTTAGCGGTAAGTTCTACGCTGATAACGAAGAGGAACTCAAAAGTCAGATAAGGAACTGTTTTTTCCATCCTGTTGGACCGGGAAGTCTTCCACATGGCTGGGAGAAGAATCAAGGAACTATCGGTCTGATTGTGCCGCACGCCGGTTATATGGCTAGTGGTCCGGTAGCCGCATGGTCATACTGGAAGGCGGGCGCGCTCGTTAAACCATCAACGATCTTGATTGTTGGACCAAACCACACGGGCTTGGGTACGAAGCTGTCGTTGTGGCTCGAAGGGGCTTGGCAAACGCCTCTGGGTAGTGTCGAGATAGATCACGATTTTGGCAGGTCACTAATGGCTGAGTCAAATGGAATGATAATGCCAGATACTTCTGCTCATTTATATGAGCACTCTATTGAGGTCCAGCTACCATTTCTGCAGTTCCTTTACTCGGATTTTAAGATTGTTCCTTTGATAATGACGGATCAGAGAGTAGAAGTTGCTTTGAGTCTGTCGGAGATCATAAAGAAGGAGTTAATGGGGCGGAATGATGTTTTGGTGATTGCCTCTTCGGATTTGAACCACTACGAGGCCCATGAGGTAACGATGGAAAAGGACAATCAGCTTTTAAGCCTAATTTTGGATGGGAAGTACAGAGAGTCCTACGAACTGTCGCAAGAAAAGAGGATAACGGCTTGTGGTCTTGGCCCAATTGTAGCAGTGAGAAATTCTTTTGAATCGATGGAAGTGCTTTGTAGTACAACGAGCGGTGAGGTGATGGGAGACAGGTACAGGACCGTGGGATATGTTGCGGCCCTGCTCAGCTAATACTTTAAAAATGGTAAGAGAGAACACGTTGCCTTCGCAACACCACCAAATAGCATGCTATAATTTCGATGAACTGGAGGTGTCGTGTGAAGGCTGTGATTGCTTTACTGATAGTATTTCTGATGAGCTCTTTAGGTCTAGCTTCGTTAATTATAGATGGAATTCACTATTCCGGGTTTGGCTCTGAAGATAAACTGGTATATGATGGAATCAATGTGGCTTATGTATTAAGCCAGACAGGGAAGAATTCTCTTGAGCTGGGAGGTAATTTCTCCTTTGTTTCTCCAGTTTCATCAGAGGATTTCTACATAAATGGTCACTTCAATACATTGCTCAAGCTCTTTGCCGGTCTAGCATATGATTTGACAGAGGAATCGGCTGTCGGACTAAGAGTTGTTTCAAGAGCAGGTCTGATAACAACTAACGTTGATAAGTTTGGTATTTTCTTCTCGATTACTCCCATTGTATATGTTCGGGTCGGATTTCTCTCCTTCGGAGCAGCAGTCGGCCTGGAACTGGAGAAGTTCTTCGGAATGGAAACACTTCCAGTTTTTCACGCAGGTGGAGAGATTAGTTACCGCTTCTAGCGGAGGTGGACATGAGAGAGTTAGCTATTGTGAAGGAGCTTAAGGGAGATGTGGTGCTCCTTGAAAAGGCTCGTACAGAGGCCTGTTCTACTTGCGGATCAAGGAGCAGTTGCAGTGTTTCTTCGAGCGACAAAAAGATTACGATAAGGGCTTTGCATAACGGAGTGGAGGTTAATCCAGGTGACACCGTTGAGATTGAGATGAGCGACATGAGTGCTACTAAAGTATCCATGATAGTTTACGGTATTCCGTTGGCAGTCTTTCTCGTTACTTTGATAGTAATGAATATGGTCTTGAAGTCTGAAGGATTGGCTCTTGTAGTTGCTTTTGCTTCTATTGCCGTTGTCTATGCCTTAATCGCACTCTACGATAGAAAGAACAGAGAGAAACTGATGCCAAAGATTGTCAGAAAGGTGGAACTGCCCGATGGATTCATTGTTCGATGATTCGATCCGACTGCTGGAATTCGATTCAGTTCTTGATGACATCGCTCAGAAGGCAACTTCCAAATACGGCAAAGAGAGAGTGAAATCTCTGCGACCTAAGGCTGAGGACGCAGAAGTTCTATACACAAGGTCCAGTGAGTTTAACGAAATACTTCTTAGGGAAGGGGAACCGCCTTTCACGGTTTTTCACGATCTCAGCGACTATATTACAAAAGTGAAACGCGGATTCAGCCTTGGTGGTGAAGAGCTTTTCCGAAGCGCCGTGACTAT
>NZ_JFHJ01000692.1:0-2964 GCF_003666285.1 Mesotoga sp. HF07.pep.5.2.highcov
GCTAACCAAATGCTGAGGTGAGAGTTGGAGAGCGATAGAGGACATTATTTTGGGTTTATCTGGCACGCTTCGTTTCTTGCACTGACAATGGCCTTTGTTGAAGTGAATACGGTCCTTCCGTCGATGATCTTAGCGGCAGGAGGAGGTAGTTTCGCAATCGGTCTTGTTACAGCAATTTCGACGGGGATTCCTCTTCTGGCTCAATTAATATTCGCTGGATACCTTATGTCGAAACGAATGAAGAAACCGTATTTGCTTCTAGGCATTTATTTGAGAGTAGGCGCCCTCTTCTCCATTGGCTTTCTCTTGCTTTCGCCTATCGGGGGCATCGCGCTCCTTGTGCTCCTTTTTTCCGTAATCTCAATCTTTTCCTTTGGAGGCGTTTTCGCGGGAATCAGTTACACTCATCTGCTTGGTCAGTCAATATTGAAGCAGGATAGACGCGGGTTCATGGCATACAGACAGATTGCCGGGAGCGCATTGTCGCTTCTTGGGGGCCTTATTGCGAAGTACATAGTTGGAAACGTGAGTTATCCGGTCAACTACTCGCTGATGTTCTTCATCGGAGGAAGTTCGCTGTTCGTTGCTTCGCTTGGATTCACGAAAGTACGTGAAAGAGAGGATCACGGAACTGAAATTCCGGGATTCTGGAAGATCATGAAGAGCATCCCGAAAACACTGAAGGAGGATGCTAATTTGCTTAACTACATTGTCTTTAACAATCTTACAGGTTTCGGATTGGTCCTGATCCCGTTCTATGTTCTCTTGGCGAAGGACAGTTTCGGGTTGAGTGGAAGCGACGTTGGTAGTTTTCTACTGTTACAGATGATAGGTATGCTGGGAGCCGGTGTTCTGTGGAATCGTTTTCTTAAAAGAAGAGGTTTGAAAAGACTGCTAATCACCTGTGCAATGATTGGCAGCTCGATTCCACTAATTGCATTTCTTCTATCTACCTCCTCGCCAGATGTTTATCTTATAGTTTTTTTGCTTTCAGGGATCACCCTAAGCGCACGAAGGATCGGATTTGAGTGGCTTCTTATAGAAATCTCCAACAATACGAACAGGGCTTTGTATACAGGTGTATCGGGCGCGCTCAGTCTGGTGACCGCTCTCCTCCCTCTGATCTTGGGTAGTGTGTTGCGGCTCTTGGGCTTTCCGGTCGTTTTGGTTGTCTCCAGCATCGCGATCATCTCGGGAGTGTATTTCGTAAGGAAGATCCATATCACTGATGATCGTGGATGAGCGAAGCGTGCTTTGCAGAGGCCCAATGCTCGTTTAAGCACTTCTAGTGACCGGTCAGATAACTTAGTAGAACTGCAGTTTACTTGCAGAGTGTGCGGACTGCCAGAGCTTATAGATTATGAAAGGATAGAACTGGAAGAAGGGTTAACGCGACAATTTTGTTTTGGCTGCTCTTTTTTTTCCGCCAGGGGAGCCAGATTCACTCATTTTAAAGAACTCTTCCTTGCTGCCCCTGTTTGGGTCAATGATAGAATTGTGAATGAGATACAATTAAATGTTAGTCTGAGGCTGGTTCTGCTTTGTCTTAGCGAAGGTAATAAGGGTCGGAGCCAGGAGAATTATTTGATATCGTTTGAGAATGGTTCCAATCTCGGGTGGCGGATTAAGAGAGCAAGGAGTTGAGCGAAATGATTAAAGAAGTCGAGTTCGATAATCTTCCCGGAAGGTTCAGAGAGATTTTTTCTGGTTGTCTGGGAAGGCCGGAGCAGTCCGACGAAGTGTTGAAGATGTATCAGGCTCCGGAGAGAAGACTCTTTGTGATGAGACAGGGAGGAAGCATAGTTGTTGTAGCCGGTTTGAAGCTCCATGAGCTTGAAGAGCCTGAGCTTCTCCATCTTGCCGTAAGGAAAGACAAGCGAAGGAGCGGCTTCGGCAGTGCACTAGTTGAGACAATGATAAACTTTTTCATGGTAGATACTCTTGCAGTGTGGACAGACGAAGATGCCGTCGGTTTTTATGAGAAGATAGGGTTCGATATTGTGAATGAAATTCAGACTCAGAATGGACTGGTTCGCTACAAACTCCGATTTTCTCGTGCTAAATCCCGCGGGAGGTTAGAAACGTGAAGATCTTATTCCTCAATAGACTTGACAGATACTGGGAAGGAAAGATTGAAGAGCTTGCAAGAGCATTTCCCGAACATTCTTTCATCTCTTACTCCAGCAGCAGTGATCCGAAAGGCCATATTTCCGATGCCGAGGTGATAGTCAAAGGAAATCTGTCACAAGCCGACCTTGATAAGGCCAGAAATCTCAGAATGGTTGTCGTTCCCTGGACTGGCGTTGATGGTCTGCCTCTTGAACGGCTAAGAGAACGAGGTATCATCGTTTCAAACACCCATGAGAATGCCAAGGTTGTTGCAGAAAGGGCCGTAGCTCTGGCCTTAGCTGTTACGGGAAGAGTGGTCGAACTTCATAATGATCTTGCGCAGGGGGTATGGTTGGGTCGGCCGTCCAATAAGGAGTCGACATGGTACTCAATTATCGGGAAGCAGTGCTCTATTCTCGGCCTCGGCAACATTGGGCAGGCGATAGCAAAACTGATAAGTGGCTTTGAATGTGAAATAACCGGATTCAAGAGAACGCCCGACAGCGGGCTCCCTTACGTGAAGAGAATAACAGACGATATTCACGATGCCGTTCAAGCCGGTGATCTTGTCTTCGTTGCTCTTCCGCTGACGAAAAAGACAGCTGGGATAATAGGTTCCGGTCTGCTAAGTCAGATGAAAGGCAAGTACCTGGTCAATGTGAGTAGGGGAAGAGTAATCGAGGAGGAGGCACTTTACGATGCTCTGAAAAGCGGGACTCTCGCCGGCGCGGCAATAGATGTCTGGTACGATTATCCCTCGAATGATCGGCCCGCAACACTTCCATCGAGATTTCCAATTCACAGGTTTTCCAATGTGGTTATGTCACCGCACGTCGGAAGCTGGTCGGTAGAAAG
>NZ_JFHJ01000574.1:0-3739 GCF_003666285.1 Mesotoga sp. HF07.pep.5.2.highcov
ACCTCTGCCGGTTTATTTCGAGAGGATCGATTCGGCTCTCTCTTCCTATCTCGTTCTATTTCTAATTTCGATCGTGCTGGCAATTATCCTCTCCTCTTGAAAAGGAGTATCGATTCCGCTATAATCGTCTTTGTAGGCGAGTAGCTCAATTGGCAGAGCGACGGTCTCCAAAATCGTAGGTCGGGGGTTCGAGGCCCTCCTCGCCTGCCAGAAAAGAGAGGAAGTTTCCTCTCTTTTTTATTTCCCCCCTATATGCTTTGCCATATTCAAGCTGGTAACTTCATACCCCATCTTCCTATATAGAGCAACCGCCACGGTGTTATGTGCGAAAACATGGAGCGAAAGGTCTTCCACTCCTAGTTTTGAAGCATATTCCTCAAGCGCCTTCAAGCTCTCTTTCCCGTAGCTTTTTCCCCTGAATGCCTCATCGATTACGAAATCATAGATGAATCCCTTCTTCTCCATTCCCGGGAAGATATGTAGCCAGACACAGCCGATCTTCTTGCCTGTATCCTTTTCCTTAAGATTCAGCAGTTCGTGGTTCTCTGTATTCAGTCCGTCAGTCAGCAATGAATCGACCTCTCTCTTCGATTTTTCTAGTGCGCTTTTCTCTTCCCATCTTCCGGATTTCACATTCTCTACCGCGTAGTTTTCAACAAGTTTTCTCAGATATACGCTAAACTCATCTGACCTCATTTTCTCTATAACTATCATTCTGTCCCTCCTCTATAGATCATATCCAGCAGAAATCTCTTGAAGAGTATCTTGATTGAAAAGTAATCGTCGACGTACTCTGATGACCGGAAACTTCAGGACAACAACCAGTCTTAGAAAGAGCAACAAGAAAGTACACTTCCTTGATTAATGAAAACCACTACTGCTTTCTTAAAGTGATCAAGTACACTTTCTGCTGATAAAATTGTTTTATACATGATATTCTAAATCACAAGGGGAGAAATCACAGTTTGAGAACCGTCGAGATAATTATTCAGGGAAGAGTTCAGAAGGTCGGCATGAGAAACTTCATAAGGCGTCTGGCTACGAGACATGAGATTACTGGTTATGTAGAGAACCTCGACGATGGCTCGGTGAGAGTAGTAGCTCAGGGCAGCAAAGCACAGCTAAATGTATTCCTTGCGAAGATCGAGAAGGGATCGATTTCGATAAAGCTTTCCGGAGGAAACATCGAGAGGGTTACTGAACGGCCATCCATGGAACACGGGTTCATGGACTTTGAAAAAAGGTAATTCCTACTGGAGGAGAAAAATGACAGTGATAATATTGGTGCTGATCGTTGTAGGATTTCTGGGCATCGTCGGTGCCGTTTTTGCCAACAAGGTCACGAAACCGCGGCAAATCCCGTACGAAGAGACCTACCGCATCGAAGTCGAAAACGGCAGAATGGATCCGGAGTGGTTCGAAAAGATCGAAAAGGAGGAGGTCTGGATTGATTCTCCGTATGGATACAAACTTCACGGGTTACTCATTCCGAACGACAATTCCGAAAGAGCTGTAATTATCTGCCACGGTATCACTTATTCGCTGTTCGGTTCCATAAAGTACGCGAAAATTTTTCACAAGCTAGGCTTTAACATCATCGTATATGACCACAGAAATCACGGAAAGAGCGGAGGCACGAATACGACTCTGGGCTATTACGAGAAACATGATCTTGCTGCGGTGAAAAACTGGGTCCTGGATAGACTGGGCAAGAAGACCAGAATAGGTCTGCATGGGGAATCGATGGGTGCCGCAATCGCAATTCAGTATCTTTCTCTAGATGATGAGATCGACTTCTGCGTCGCCGACTGTGGTTTTTCGGACCTCGAAGAATTGCTCTCGATAAGGTTGAGAGAGGACTTTCATCTGCCAAGAGTTCCATTCATCTGGCTCGCCCGTCTCTTCGCTAGGATAATGACTGGAGCCGATCTCAAGGAAGTCAGCCCGATCAGATCAGTAAGAGAGACTTCCATTCCTATCATGTTTGCTCACGGTGGAGAAGACCACTACGTCTCTACCTTTATGAGCGAAAAGATGTACAGTGAAAGACAATCAAACAAACATCTACTTATAGTTCCCGATGCTGGCCATGCGATGGCCCTTGTTACCGATCCAGCGAAATACGAAAAAGAGATAGAATGGTTTCTTCGTAGTAATGATCTCCTTTGATTCAGCTCTTTATTTCCGCCCTCACTATTGAAAAATTTGCCTTAAGAATTAAAATCCATTGTTGGAATTATTCATTACCTTGCCGAACTATATCGATAATTTGGTTTTGGTTAGTTTAATTTATTGATTTGCACGCTAATTCATATTGAAATAATCAATCACTACAACTAATTAATTATTTTTCCATTAATTATTGAAGCAAAGAGCTTGACATTCTTGGAATTATTGTGTTAGACTTCGTAATGCTTTGATAATCTTTTTCTTTTTATCGAAGTAATTAAATTATCGATTACTTTTTGCACTATAGTTCTGTCCAGAATTATAATTATGCGATTATAATGAAAATTTCTTACTGATATACAACTGAATATTCTGTGCAAAGGCACAGAACTAAATGAAAAAGGGGGCGAAAGAAATTGAGTAAGAGACTTACCGTGATCCTTCTCGCATCGATGATTGTTCTCTGTGGCGGTGTTTTTGCAACCGAGAAGGGACCAATCTCCGACGTCATCTACTTCAACGTTAAGATGTCTCAAGAACTCGGTCTCAGAGACGTTGCCGAAGGACTCACCGACATTTTCATGGAAGGCGTCTCCGGTCCTACGTTAATGGGGATGGATAAGGCAACACGAGACAAAATGGATATCTACTCTGTTCCAGCGCTAACCTATGCTCTTTTCGTAAACCCATATCCGAACGAAGCTCCTTACTTCGCAAATGTAGACGGAAAGGACTTCTTCAACGTAATGGCGATAAACGAATTCAGGTATGCTCTCAACGACTTGATCAACAGGCAGTACATAGTTGACGAGATACTTGGAGGCGCTGGAGGACCGATGTTGTCTATGGCAACCCCCGGTCAACCCGGTACCTACAGATACGGTCTGGTCGCAAACAAACTTGGGTTAAGCTTTGAAGGCAACGAGACAAGAGCTCTCGAAGCTATGAAGAAAGCTCTTGAGGATGCCGCAAAGATTCCTGAGAATCAGGGTAGACTGGTAAACAGTAACGGCAAATGGTATTTCGATAATGAGCCATTGACGGTTAAATTCGTTATTAGGGCTGATGACCCCAACGTTAGAGTCAAGATGGCCGAATACGTCTCCCTTCAACTTGAAAAGGCCGGGGTAACAGTGGACAGACTGGTCTGGGAAAGATCAAAAGCTAGCAACACAGCTTATGGTAGCGATCCTGCAGACCTGATCTGGAACCTCTACACCGAAGCATGGAGCGCAGGCGCCACAAGAGCCTTCTGGGAACACATAGTACGCCAGATGTATGCTTCCGGTGGATCCTACATGCCCGGCCGTGGGACAGAAGGGTTCTGGAATTTCAGAAACGAAAAGCTGGACGATCTCATAGATAGGGCCTACACAGGAAACTTCTTAACTGAAGAGGAGTACTGGGACCTTTCTCTTACGGCTCTGGAGATGGGACTTAAAGACGCAGTTAGAATTTATGTCTGCTATCAGGACGGCTTCTATACGGCCAATTCGGCGAGGCTTCTCGACAGATTCGCATACGGACTCGGAGACGGAGTTAATGACTGGTCACTCAAAACGGCCGTCAC
>NZ_JFHJ01000005.1:0-10713 GCF_003666285.1 Mesotoga sp. HF07.pep.5.2.highcov
CTGTTCAGAAAGATACGGGTTTTTGAGCTAAACAAAGATTGGGAAGAGATCGTTGGAGAGCCTATCGCAAATCACTCGTCGATCGTCGATTTCTCGGAAGGAACCCTGATAATTCGAGTCGACGACGGTATGTGGCTTAATGAGATGAAACTGCGAGAGAAAATCCTGCTTGAAAGGATGAACTCTTCACTGGGAGTAGAAGCAATAAAGAGAATCAGATTTAGAATTGGACGGTAGACCTGGAGGTGTTAAATGTCTGATTTATACAACGCACAAAACATAAAGATTCTGAAGGGACTGGATCCCGTCAGAAAACGACCCGGAATGTACATTGGGTCGACAGGAAAGTCGGGGCTTCACCATCTTGTCTACGAGATCGTCGACAACAGTATCGACGAAGCGATGGGGGGATTTTGCGACACCATTAACATAGTGATTACGGAGGACGGCTCTGTAATTGTTAGTGACAATGGGCGTGGAATTCCGATAGACATCCATCCCGATACCGGGACGAGTGCGCTCGAAGTTGTTATGACAACGCTTCACGCGGGAGGCAAGTTCTCAAAGGACTCTTACAAGATCAGCGGAGGTCTTCACGGTGTGGGCGCTTCCGTTGTCAATGCCCTGTCCGAGTGGATGATCGTTGAGGTAAAGGTAGATGGGAAGATATACAGGCAGAAATATGAACGAGGCAAGGCCCTTGCTCCAGTGGAAGTCGTCGGGGAGACCAACGAGACGGGAACGGTAACAAGTTTCAAGCCCGATCCACTTGTTTTTACCGTTACCGACTTCGACTTCGATATTCTTGAGGCGAGGTTCAAGGAACTTGCTTACCTCAACGGTGGAATCAAGATCACCTTCGAAGACAGAAGAATCGGAGAAAAGAGGAGCTATCATTTCGAAGGCGGAATCGTAGAGTTCGTGAAGGCTCTAACGAAGAACAAAAAATCCATCCATAAGGATCCGATCTATCTAGAAGGCACGTACAACGATGTCAAGATACAGCTTGCAATGCAGTACACATCTTCCTACGACGAAGACATTCTTACTTTCGTAAACAACATAAAGACCATAGAGGGCGGAACCCACTTGACTGGCTTCAAGACGGTTCTAACGAAGACAATGAATGATCTCGGCAGAAAGCACAACGTGCTCAAAGACAAGGATCCGAACCTTCAGGGCGAAGATCTTCGAGAAGGGCTGTCGGCAATCCTAAGCGTCTTTGTCAAGGAACCTCAGTTTGAGGGTCAGACAAAGGCAAAGCTAGGAAATGACGAGGCCTTCGAAGCAGTAATGAAGGTAGTCAAGGAAAAGCTTGAAGAGTACTTCGATTACAATCAAAAGGATCTCAAAGCGATCCTCAGTAAAGCTCTGGAGGCTTCCAGGGCAAGGCTTGCTGCAAAAAAGGCTAGAGAAATGGTCCGCAGAAAGAACGCGCTTGAAAACACGACCCTGCCAGGCAAACTAGCCGATTGTATCTCCGAGAACCTCGACGAGACAGAGATCTTCATAGTTGAAGGTGACTCTGCCGGTGGTTCGGCAAAGATGGCACGTTCGAGGGAGACGCAAGCCATACTTCCTCTCCGGGGAAAGATATTGAACGTCGAAAAAGCCGGTCTGGACAGGATGTTGAAAAGCGAGACGATAAGCAATATCATTGTTGCCCTTGGAACCGGGATGGGGGAGGATTTCGAGATCAAGAATCTGAGATACGGAAAGATAATCATCATGACTGACGCCGATGTAGACGGCGCACATATCACGACACTTCTCTTGACTCTTTTCTATCGTTACATGACCCCACTGATAACAAACGGAAAGGTCTACGTTGCTCAAGCCCCCCTGTACAAGATCGAGATGAACAGGCAAAAGCACTACTTCTACAGCGACGAAGAGTTGACGACTTTTCTTAAGGAGCATTCAGACAGAAAACTGAATTACTCCAGATTCAAGGGACTCGGCGAGATGAATCCCGAGCAACTCTGGGAAACAACGATGAATCCAAATGACAGAAAACTTGTGAAGATAACCATAGAAGATGCGGAGGAAGCAGATCGGGTATTCACAATACTAATGGGTAGCGAGGTGGAGGAAAGAAGGTCGTTTATCCAACGACATGCAATGAGTATTTCCAATCTTGACGTATGAGTCTTTCACTGAGAGCCGGAATTTGCATGGTGATTCTCTTTGCCATGTGGATATTGTGTATAGCGAACTTCGTGCTGGAGTCGTTTTTCACTGAACCCGTAGAGCAGTTAACCAGGATTGTAAATAAGGACGAGCTTCTCATTGAATTTCCGCTGGCCTTTAGAAGAGCCTGGAAAACTGATATAATTTACCCACCGGGAAGTGTTGATGTTTCAGGCGGTAGAGTTTATTTGAAACCTGGTAAGTACATCGTCAGTTACGAGGGCAAATACTACTGGGTTTCGGAGGATTTTGTTATAGTAGACTATGCCCATCTTTCTGAAATTCTAAGCTATCCGATCATGGGTGGAATACAGTTCATTCTAACCGATGGAGTTTATGTAGCCAGCGAAAGAGACATAGATATTTTTGCCGGAGCGGTAGAGGGCATTCTTGCTGACAGAAGAGTTCTTGCACTGGTATCGTACTTTGATTTCAAGAATAACGTGTTACTTCTCAGGAGAGGAATCAGAGTTAAGGTACTTGATTGGGAGAGTTTAAATACAAACAAGGAGCTGCTTCTTCAGTTGGAAAACGCCTCCGACAGAAGCGAATATATTTTCTTGAGTGATGGTAAACTGTTGAGAGCGAGGTGACATTGATGGCCAGGGGGAAGGATTATACAGTTTCTCTCGATGTTGGCACGAACACCCTAAAAGGTGTGGTGGTAAGTAGTGAACAGACAGGTGAGATGACTCTTGAAGCCTATGGGAGCGTTAAGACTGTTGGACTCGACAAGGGCGAAGTGAAGGATGCTGTCGCTCTTAAACAGTCTATTCAGAAGTTGATCGAAGATCTTACAGGTCAAATGGGAAAGAAGGACGTTGAAGCGGACTTCAAGATAAGTTTTACGGATGGTGATTACTCCGTTTTCTCTGAAAATATCGAAGAAGTCCTGTCTGAAGATAAACAGGTAATGGTAAAGGAACAGACGATTGTCGGTTTGATGAGCAGACTCAAGGCCGAGAAAATGAAGACCGGGAACACCAACATACACAGGAGTTACATTCGCAAGTACATTCTCGACGATGACAAAGTCGTTTTCAACCCGGTTGAGATGTACGCTAAGAAACTCAATGTCGAGATGGTCTTCGTTTCCAGTGAAGGCAAATCAGTAGAGATATTCCGGAGGCTCTTCGAAGAGCTTTTTGGCAGAGGAGACTTCTTCATCTCTCCTGCGCTTATCTCCGCCTCCGAGGCCGTACTCACGGATACCGAGAAGCAGCACGGTGTGGTCAGCGTAGTTCTTGGCCATAGTTTCTCGGAAATGGTAATCTACAGAGAAAACCTTCCCGTATACATTTCGAGAATTCCTCTTGGAATTCGACATATCGTTCTCGACATCGCTAGAGTCCTGGGTACTTCTGTCGACGAGGCCGAAAGACTGCTCGTGAATTACGGCCACTGCAGCATGTTCCCGCCCGATGCTGAAGATGTGGTAGAGTATTTTGGACTGGACGAGAGGACAAGGAAGAATGTCTCTGTCAGAAGACTCTCAACAGTCATCTATGCAAGGGTTAAAGAACTCCTGAATAAGATTCGCAAAGAGATTCAGCTCTTCGTGATAAACAATCCCGAGTATTCAGAAGAGAGAATACCGGGAGGAGTGGTCTTCACAGGCGGTGGATCTAAGCTCCGGGGGTTAACGGATGTGGGAGTCGAGTCTCTCAAGATGCCCGTGAGAATCGGTACGTACGAAACGAGCTTTAACAGGCGAATTGAGAATAGCCACGACGTTGCCAATGATCCCATATTCAGTTCGTGTTTGGGCAATCTGGTCTCCCCAGAAGAGATTCAGGGAGAAGCGGTGGAAAGTGTGGTAGAGAGACCCAAGAAAGGTTTTGCATCTTTTATTAGATCCCTCTTCTTTGGAGGTGTAGATGATGAGCTTTGAGATTGACACAGGCAAAAAAAACACACAAATTAGATTGCCTTCCATAAAAGTAATCGGTGTGGGCGGAGCCGGCGGTAATGCAGTCAACAGGATGATATCCGAAGGCATTCACGGAGTTACATTTATTGCTGCCAACACTGATATCCAGGTCCTTGAAAGCAATAAAGCCGACCTGAAGATCCAGCTCGGTACGGAGTTGACAAGGGGTCTGGGAGCAGGCGGTAACCCCAACGTTGGCGAGAGGGCTGCAGAAGAATCGGTAGATGAGATTGGTACGTTCCTCGAAGACACAGATCTTTTATTTATTACCGCAGGAATGGGCGGAGGCACCGGTACAGGTGCAGCTCCGATAGTAGCCTCTATAGCAAGAGAAATGGGAATTCTGACGGTTGCAGTGGTCACAACTCCCTTCTTCTTCGAAGGGAATACCCGTTTAAAGACCGCGCATGAGGGCCTCAGAAGGCTGAAGAACTCCGTCGATACTTTGATTCGAATCTCGAATAATAAGCTACTTCAGGAACTACCACCAAACACTTCCATTGTCGATGCATTTGCGAAGGCCGACGAGACGCTTCATCACGGAATCAAGGGTATCTCTGAGTTAATAACTAAACGCGGCTACATCAACCTTGACTTCGCCGATGTAGAATCAGTTCTGAGAAATGCAGGCACGGCCATGCTAGGGATCGGAGTCGGATCGGGTGAGAGACGGGCCGAAGAAGCAGCAAGAAGAGCCCTTGAGAGCAGACTTCTCGAAAAGCCCATAGATAACGCAACCGGCATAATCCTGAACGTCTCTGCAAAGAATATAACTCTTAGAGAAATGAATATCGCCGCGGCGATCGTTAGACAGAACTGCAGCGAAGATGCCGATGTGAAACTCGGCCTTATTGTCGACCCCGATATGAATGATGATGAACTTGATATAACTTTAATTGCGGCTGGTCTGGAACTCGACGAAGGTGAACTGATGGGCGATGCTTCAGATATCCCGGCAATTTACAGGTTTGGATTGGATCTTAGCGAGGAGGAGTAATTGTTGAGAGTCTACAAGAGACTCGGAGAGCTTTTAATAGACCAGGGTTTGATAAGCGAAGACACTCTCCAGCAGGCTGTTTCTCTACAGAAAAAAGTAAATAAGCCGATCGGAGAAATCCTCGTTGGGATGGGAGTAATCTCCTGGGAGGACATCTACGATTCCCTATCGAAGCAGTACGGCCTGAAGGTGCTGCAAGATTTGCCGAACATGCTTTCTCCAGAAGTTCTCAGGATGATTCCCAAGCCTGTCGCCGACAGGCTGAATGTGATACCTATAGAGTATCTTCCAGAAAATGGCCTTCTGAGAGTTGTAACGACCGATGTTCTGAAGGTTCCCCAGATTGACAGAGAGCTTTCATTCCTTACCGGGAACAAGGTTAGCACTCTTCTCGTACCTCCCCCGATGTTCGACGCTCTCTACAGGTCGTCATACGAAGAATCTGCTTCGAGTGAGATAATCGACAATACCTTCAGCATAGATCAGCGCTCAGAAGTCGATCTCGACGAGGAAAAGGTAGACGAAACCGATGACACACCGGTCGCAAAATTCATAAACTCACTTCTCGATAACGGTATAAGAAGCGACGCCAGTGACATCCATCTCGAACCTTATGAAAAGATGGCCGTAGCGAGGATGAGGGTCGACGGGGTTCTGAGAAAGATACTGAGCTATCCCAGAAAGGCTCATAATTCTGTTGTCTCTAGAATAAAGGTTATGAGTAACCTCGACATCTCTGAAAAGAGAATGCCGCAGGATGGAAAGTTCTACATCCGCCGCGGCAATGAGCAGTTCGACATGAGGGTATCGACGATGCCGACGATTTTCGGTGAGAAGGTCGTCATGAGAATTCTCCGTGTCTCGAATGCGAAGAAACAGCTCGAGGACCTTGGCCTTTCGGATTACAACCGACAGCGTTTTGAAAGTATCATTACCTCTCCGTATGGCATCATTCTGGTATCCGGTCCCACGGGTAGCGGAAAATCGACCACTCTCGTTGCCGTTCTAAACCAGGTTACTTCCGACAAAGTAAACGTACTAACAGCCGAAGACCCCGTTGAATATACCATTGAGGGAATCTCGCAGTGTCAGGTAAACACAGACATAGGATTGACCTTTGCGAGATATCTAAGATCATTTCTCCGTCAGGACCCCGACATAATAATGGTCGGAGAGATTCGTGACAGGGAGACGGCCCAACTGGCAATCGAGGCTTCACTTACCGGCCATCTAGTCTTTTCAACGATCCACACGAACAGCGCCGCAGGTGCCGTGGCCCGTCTTGTCAATATGGGTGTCGACCCATTTCTTCTTGGCACATCCCTGATAGGAGTCATGGGCCAGCGACTGGTCCGTAAGCTCTGCAACAACTGCAAGGTTAAGATTCCCGTGAGAGAGGAAGTAAGGAAGATAGCTTCGATGCTTTATCCCAATCGCGATGATTTCAGTGAGTACATCCCCGGCAACGGCTGCCCCGAGTGTCGCGGAATGGGATACAGGGGAAGAACCAGTATCAGCGAGATACTTGTAGTCGACAGCAAGCTGAGACAGCTTATAGGCGAAAACGCTTCCGAAAGGGAGATCGCAGCCGCCGCAATATCCGGTGGCATGAGAACGCTTTACAATGACGGCGTTCAGAAGGTAATAGACGGAATAACTTCACTCGAAGAGATCAAGAGAGTCGCCATAGAGTACTGAGTCATTCTCACCTCTAGTTATCTTATCCATACTTACGCATACTCAAACATACTCACGCAAGGTGTGTTTAAACGGTTTTTTTCACGAATAGCCGCATTTTGCTCAAATAGCCTCCCCTTTTTTCCGATGATAGTATTGAATTGAATATTCTAGAGTTCAGAATGGAGGTTTATTTATGGCTTACAGGGTTTTGGTATGGGGCCTGGGCGCCATGGGTAGTGGCGTGGCAAGAAATGTTTCTCAGAAGGAGGGCCTCAGGCTTGTTGGTGCCGTTGAAAAGGATCCACAGAAGATCGGTCGAGACCTGGGAGAGTATCTTGGTGGAGAAAAGACTGGACGGCAGATCTGTTCAGATGTGGAGAAGGCTATATCCGAAACGAGACCGGACATTGTGGTTATTGCTACAAATTCCTTCGTCGAAGAAGTTCTAACTAAGATTGAGACCGTGGCCAAGCACCATGTGGACATTCTTACGATAGCAGAAGAGATGGCTTTTCCGTTTTTCTCGCATCCCGAAGAGTCGGAGGTGCTTGAGAACATTGCATGGCGTTACGGTGTATCGATTCTGGGAACGGGAATCAATCCCGGATTCGTACTTGACTTTCTAATAATAGCCATGACGGGCGCATGCTTGAAGGTTGACAGAATCGAAGCGAGAAGGATAAACGACCTCTCGCCCTTCGGTAGGACAGTGATGAAAACCCAAGGAGTCGGAACCTCGCCAGAGGAGTTCAAGAAGGGAATAGAAACTGGAGAGATTGTAGGGCACATAGGCTTTCAACAGTCGATAGCAATGATCGGTAACGCTCTGGGATGGGATATCGACAGAATAGAGGAGAGTCGAGAGCCGATCATCTCGAAAACCGAAAGAAAAACGAGCGTTGCGCATGTCTTGCCTGGAATGGTGGCCGGATGCAGGCATATAGGCCGGGGTTACTGCGGAGACAAGCTAATGATAGAGCTGATTCATCCTCAGCAGATCCTTCCCGAAAAGGAAGGGATCGACACGGGAGACTATATTGACATATTTGGCGAACCAGACATTCACCTTTCAATAAAGCCTGAAATCCCGGGCGGAAAGGGAACGATCGCCCTTGCTACAAACATGATTCCTGCCGTAATCGAGTCTGGTCCGGGACTCCTGGAGATGAGTGAACTCCCGATTCCCAGGTGCTTGCTTAACGAGATTAGGGAGATCTAAGTATGAGCGTAATTAAGGGACAGTGGGTACAGATTCGTCGAATAATACTTTCTGCGGGTGAAAGAGCGCCCTCGGTTCCCGAGGACACGAAAGAAGTCCCTCTCGAACTAAGGGTTAAAGGCTTTCTCTTGGAGGAAAAGTCCGAAGTAGGTGAGATGGTAACAGTAGAAACGGCTTCAGGGAGAAAAGTGTCGGGAAGGCTCGAGGCTGTTGAGCCGGCTCACAAACATAACTTCGGTGATTACATTCCAGAACTGTCCGAAGCGGGAAACGAATTGACAAGATGGCTTACCGGTGGCGATAACGATGAAAGATAGATCTTACGAAGCCGTTATGGCGAGAAGAAAAGAGATAATGAAGGCAACTGTGGGAGTCGATTACGACAGATACGAGCTGGATGGAGTCGCCTTTGATTACGAGAGATTAATGAAGGATACATCGTATCCAATCGCTTCCATCAGAAGGATTCAGTCGGAAACCGGAGTGGGAAACACTCCCCTGATAGAGCTGAAAAACATCACAAGATTGGTCAGGTCGATGAGCAAGTCCGGCTATGGCGCAAGGATCTTTCTCAAGGATGAAGCGACGAATCCTTCAGGCAGTTTTAAAGACCGACGGGCCTCCATAAGTGTTTCACGGGCCAAGGAGCTTGGATATAAAGGAGTCATCGCTGCAACGAGCGGCAACTATGGCGCAGCCGTCGCATCTCAGTCGATGAAGAGAGCCCTGAAGTGCATCGTTGTTCAGGAGTGTTACGACAGCAGGGGAAAGGGTCAGCCTGAGATACTTGAGAAGGCTCGTGCCTGTGAAGCTTACGGAGCGGAAGTGGCTCAATTGACTGTTGGCCCGGAGCTCTTCTATTACTTTCTTTTGCTTCTTGAAGAGACCGGCTATTTCAACGCTTCACTGTACACACCATACGCAATTGCGGGCATAGAATCTCTCGGATACGAGATAGTAGAACAGTCAAATACACTTATCGGAAGAAATCCCGACTACGTTCTCGCGACGCATGCGGGCGGTGGGAATTTGACCGGGACGGCCAGAGGCCTTATCAAAGCCGGTGCAGATCAAACAAAGGTTATCGGTGTTAGCGTCGATCTTTCGGGCCTTCACATGGCTAGCAACAGGGATTTCAACAGGAAGTCTTTCACAACGGGCCATACCGGTTTCGGCATACCCTTTGCCGTTCTCCCCGATAGATCCGATGTTCCCCGAAACGCTGCACGAGCACTGAGATATATGGATAGATATCTTCTGGTCACTCAAGGAGAGGTCTTCTACGTTACCGAAATGCTGGCCAGGCTGGAGGGATTACAACGGGGACCGGCTGGCAACACCAGTCTGACTGCGGCAATAGCTCTCGCAAGAGAATTGCCCGAAGACAAGACCATAGTGGTCCAGGAGACCGAGTATACAGGCGCCGGGAAGCTCCCGAGCGCACAGCTCACATTCGCGAGAGACAATGGAATAGAGATAGTCAGGGGAGACCCGATCAAGATGGATTCACCTGGCAAGAGAATCGCAATTCCCGAAAGCTACTCGCAGATTGCTTACAAAGAAGTGAATATGGACGATCTCAGAAGGTCTTATATCAAGCAACTCATGAAACAGGGAGTAACGCTGATCGATAGCGATTTCGAGTTTCTCTCTGAAGAGCTGAAGATACCTGTGACAAAGGTTCGGGAACTGGTTAAGGAGGTAAGTGATGATGTCGATTCAGAGAAGTGATGATTTCGAGAAGCGGAGTGTGCATCTTAAGAATCTAACCGACGAGGAGCTCGACAGAAGATTCTGGGAGCTAGCTGATAAGATTGTTGAACCCTTGATAGATCTTGCGAAGGCTAATACAAGCCCTTCAATCGAACGCTCTGTGCTTCTTAGAATGGGGCTTGATAGTTCGCAGGCTGGATCAATAGTCACGAAGGCCGTCGAACACGGTTTGCTCGGGAAGGGCGCCGGAAATATCGTTCTAACCTACGCGAAGATGAATTCACTGACCCTGGAAAAGGCGGTTGAAGAACTAGCTGTCGGAAAGGGATGGGAAGCTCTCGTTTCTAACTTCAGGGGAGGCGATCGTAATGCTGCCCGTTAATGAAAAGCTGAGAGTGGAAGAGATTCTAAAGGATCTCGAACACTATGTACCAAGAGAAAGGGCTGGACCTGGAGAAAGAAACTTCCCGAAGGCACGAAGGTCGATGGCTTCTACTACGACGAGATCTCCGAACCTCTGAAGAACAGCGTGGGTCTTCCCGCTTCTCACTACTTTGATAACATAGATCCTCAGCCCGATCCCGTTATAACCTCGGAGATAGCTTCTGGAAGATTCGAAGACGATGTAAGGAGAATGAGAATGGCCGCATGGCATGGGGCCGATCATATAATGGTAATAAGGACTCTCGCCAGAGTCACATAGACGGCCTAATAGAGGGAACCCCCGAGGGGATCGGTGGTATTCCAATAACGAGAAAGCAGCTTAGAGCCACACGTAAGGCTCTTGACATTATTGAGGAGGAAGTTGGAAGACCTATAAACTTCCATTCATATGTAAGCGGAGTGGCCGGTCCGGAAATTGCCGTTCTCTTCGCAGAGGAGGGAGTAAACGGAGCACACCAGGATCCTCAGTACAACATTCTATACAGGGGAATAAATCCACTTCGCTCCTTTGTCGATGCGGCTGTGGCGAAGAAGATTATG
>NZ_JFHJ01000531.1:0-1788 GCF_003666285.1 Mesotoga sp. HF07.pep.5.2.highcov
TTTGCCGTGTTCTCGGGAATGAAAGACACATCGACAAATGTCCAGTAGACGTCATCGATAGTAAAAGGCTCACCGTCAGACCACTGGAGACCTTCTCTGATCTGAACGAAGAATGTCAGTCCGTCTTCAGAGAACCACCATTTTTTGGCCAAGCCAGGAAGTGTAGGCATGCCGCCCTCATCGGATTCGATTAGAGTTGCCAATGTGAATCCAAGAGGATCGGTTGAACTGGTTTCCTGTGCCCAGTCATAGTTAAATGTCTTTGGATCTCCCAAGCCCCAATAATAGAAAGTGCCTCCGGGCTTGCCGTTCCATGTCTCTTCTACGTGGTACTCAGTAGCGGCAAAAAGAAATCCTGCTGCAATGAGAACCACTAGAAGCACTGAAAGTTTCTTCATTTACTTTCCCCTCCTTGTTCTTGAGATGTGGAATAAAGATGGCACGCAACAAAATGATTCTCATCCACCCTGACCATGGGTGGATACTCCTTAGTACAAATATCCATCCTGTATTTGCATCTTGGATTGAAGAAACAACCCGTGGGTCTGTTTATCGGACTCGGTACCTGTCCGCCGACAAGGTCTTTACGATTTCGTTTCTTCTTCGGATCTGGTATAGGAGCGGCGGCAAGAAGAGCCTTGGTATAGGGATGCAACGGATTCTTAAAGATCGACTCACTATTACCCTGCTCTACGATCCTTCCTAGATACATGACAGATACTTCTTGAGATATGAACCTCACTAAAGAAAGGTTGTGAGAAATGAAAACATAACCTGCGTTAAGCTGTTCCTGAAGTTTCTGGAACAGATTTACAATCTGTGCCTGAACGGATACGTCTAATGCGGAAGTCGGCTCATCGAGGACAATTAGATCGGGGTTGACGCTTATCGCCCTTGCTACGGCAATTCTTTGGCGTTGGCCACCACTGAACTGATGAGGATATCTATCGACGTGATATGGTTTCAGGCCCACCTGAACGAGCAATTCCTTTACCTTTTCGATGGCTTCATCGAGATTCTTTACAAGTTCGTGAAAGAGAAGCGGTTCGGTGAGCATCTGTCCTACCGTCATTCTTGGATTCAAAGAGGACATTGGATCCTGAAAGACTATCTGCGCCTTTCTCCTAAGAAGTCTCTTCTTTTGATCCGCCTTTTCAAACAGATAATCAATGGCCTTCGATGCATCTCTGTTCGCTCTATTGTAAACGTCGTACATCTTCTTCTCGTATGGTTCAAATTCTGAATTATCACCATTGTTGAATCTCGCAGTATCAAAGTATTTCGCCTTAAGGTATTGCTTTGCACGACGCTTCTTCATGAAATAAAAAGTTGTGTCTTCTTCGTCAATGAGCATTTCTCCGTCGGTTACTTCAAGCAGGCGGACTATCGATTTCCCTATTGTCGTCTTGCCACAGCCGGATTCTCCAACGATACCAATGGTCTTGCCACGATCGACGGAAAACGATACGTCATCAACTGCCTTTACGAAACCAACCACTCTTTCAACCAGGAAACCTTGTTTTATTGGAAAGTACTTCTTCAGATTTCTAACTTCAAGAAGCTTCATTCTTGAGCCTCCTTGACCAGCAACACTCTATTGGTGATTGGGTTCCAGCACCTGACAAAATGATTATCCTTAAGTTGTTCAAGCCTTGGTAATTCCTTATAGCACCGATCAGTTGCCCTTGAACACCTTGGAAGGAAGGGACAAAGGTTTGGAGGATTAAGCATTATTGGCGGCTGGCCAGGAATCGGAAGAAGCTGATCTTGCTTTATATCAAGTCTAGG
>NZ_JFHJ01000145.1:0-1209 GCF_003666285.1 Mesotoga sp. HF07.pep.5.2.highcov
GATCTAGTTCTCAACGGTTACGAAATAGCAAGCGGTTCAGTCAGGATTCACAGGAGAGATATTCAAAGCAGGGTATTTGATCTAATTGGGCTTTCACGGGAAGAGGCGACGGAGAAATTCGGCTATCTGCTAGAAGCCTTCAAATACGGTCCACCTCCTCACGCAGGAATTGCTCCCGGTCTAGATAGAATCATCGCAATCATCGTTGGCGCTCAGTCTATAAGGGAAGTAATAGCATTTCCGAAGGTCGCCAGCGGCGCAGATCTGATGACCTCCGCACCTTCCGAGGTTTCGCAGAAGCAACTTGATTTGCTTAAACTACAGCTGAAAGATACGGAGAACTGAAGTTGAGGATCGCCATCGACGGGCCGGCGGCATCGGGAAAATCTACTGTTGCAAGGCTGGTTGCTGAGAAACTGGATTTTGTTTATATTGACACGGGTGCAATGTACAGAGCACTCGCTCTGAAGGCCAAGAAAGCCGGAATTTCCTTTTCCAACGCCGATGAAATGGCTGAACTGATGAGCCATACGTATTTCTCGCTTTCGGATTCCGGTATCATCCTAGACGGAAGCCCTCTTGGTGACGAGATAAGAACCAGAGAGGTTTCGCTCCTTTCCTCAGATATCGCAAAGTATTCTTATGTAAGAGATTTTTTGACTGAGCAGCAGAGGACGCTTTCAAAGCAGGGAAACGTTGTTATGGAAGGGCGAGACATCGGTACTGTTGTTATTCCCGAAGCTGAGCTTAAAATATTTCTTACTGCATCTGCCGGCGAAAGAGCCAGAAGGAGAGTTAAGCAGCTGAAATCCAGTGGGGTAGAAGCTACTTATGACGAAATTCTCGCAGAGATAGAAAGAAGGGATCTTAACGACTCGACGAGATCCGTTGCCCCACTAAAGGCGGCCTCGGACGCCATAATTCTGGACACTACAGGTATGAGTATTGAAGAAGTTGTTTCAAGAATCGTATCACTGGCGGAGAAGCGACAGAGAGTCCACCTTGCAAGGTCAGTAGGCTTCTGCTACGGAGTCGACAGGGCTGTCAGTGAGGCTGTGAAACTGCTTAAGTCGGGAAAGAAGGTATATGCAACAGGAGAAATCGTTCATAACGAGAAAGTGATGGACGATCTCAAGCGGCTGGGTCTAGAAGTAATAGATGACTGCATTTTATCTGGAAGACATGAAGGTGTCGCAATAATCAGGGCTC
>NZ_JFHJ01000514.1:0-3184 GCF_003666285.1 Mesotoga sp. HF07.pep.5.2.highcov
GGCACGGCCTCTTAGCAGAAGTCTTTGCTGGCAAGGACCGAAACAGTTTGACCAGATTGGCACTTGACCTTCAGGGTGATCTGACCTCCCCTACCGAAGGAATATTTTCCTTTTCTCACGAGTTTGAGGTTGATCCTCACTCTCAGTACTGGTGGAAAGTAAGGGTTTACACAGAAGGTGGAAAATCCGCAGAAAGTGAAATCTGGACATTCGTACTCATGAATACTTATCCTAGAAGGCCAGAGGTAGTTCCACCAGGCAGCAACCTGGGAAACGTCCCTCTAAAAGATCTGACACTTAACTGGAGTTCCAATGATCCTGATGGAGATGAGTTAGTATACGACGTGTATTTTGGTAGAGAGCCAAGATTAGATGAGAAGGACATTCTCATTAGAGGAACGAACGAAACAATGGTTGACGTTTCGTTACTTAAGAGACTTGATTACTCGACGAAGTACTACTGGAAAGTCGTTGCGAAGGACTCGTATGGAGGCGAATCTACTTCTTATACTGAGAGCTTCACAACTCAGATGAGGGTTGATCTTCCTGCAGTTACGCCGGAAAATCCAAGAAGCGGAGCTAGCGATTTTGATGCGGGAAGAGGATTTCTTTCGTGGAAGACTTCTTTGCCTCTCGAATACTATCTTGACGAGCTAGATTTTGATGTCTACCTTTCCGAGGGGCAGTCAAGATATTCACTAATTGGAACAACAAATTCAACCGAGATTGCTGTTCCTTCTCTCAAAGGCCATACAACTTATAGTTGGTATGTCGTTGTTAGAGATGCATCTGGAAAAGAAAAGAAGAGCGAAGAGTGGATCTTCCGGACTTCTAACAGAGCACCCATAATCGAGATGGAGTATCCGAATATTTCTCCAGGGCAGGATTCTGTGCCGGTAAAATGGGAAGTAGTAGACCCCGATGGAGATAGTGTTACAAGCGAAGTATTCTTTGGACCGGATGGTGATGAGCCTGCCAGAATCGCTTCAGGTAGAATGACATCGATTTTTCTCTCAGCACTTGATGAAGAAACGAACTACACACTCTCTATAAGAGCTAGCGATGGTCAAGGAGGAGAAACCATAAGAGATATTTCTATTACCCCGGGTAATAGGCCTCCCTCGATCTATCTTTCTCGGCCGGTGTCGACGGAGTTTGTCGAACCCTCGGTTGTATCATTCAACTGGTTTGGAGAAGACCCCGATGGTGATTCTCTTAACTACATGCTCCATTTGAAATCGAAGAATGACTCAAGAATCCTAGGTCCAATCGAATCTCAAGAATATATTGTGAGAGACCTGGAAGAAAACGAGAATTACAGCTGGTTTATTACGGTAGAAGACTCTAGAGGTGCCTTCGCTAGAAGTGAAGACGCTGTTTTCACTACAGGGCAGAAGGCTCTGGAAGTAGCTGTCCCGTTGACGCCTCAGCCTGGTGAAGTTGAAGTAAGCTTATCTGACACTACTTTTAGCTGGGAAATCGATGATGAGAGCGAAGATCTTTCTTATAGATTCGTTCTTGGAAATGACGACAGGTTGAATGACATAATCTTTGAAAACGAAACGAAGGAAACTTCGATTGAATTGACCTTGGACCTATTTAGTAACAGGAAGTACTTTTGGAGAGTCGATGTTATCAAGAACGGTTCTGAAACTGAGGGAGAAGTCTGGAGCTTCACCAGCGAAAATCTACCTCCGGCGTTACCAGAGCTCAGATTCCCTGTGGATGGAGCTTCGGAAGTATCGACCAATGATTTGACTCTAAGTTGGGTTTCCAGTGATCCCGATGGAGAAATTGTGTCGACAAAGGTACATCTGCGAGATTCTGCTGGAAATGAAGAGGAGTACGAAGCTCTCGGGAATTCACTGACTATCGAAGAGCTTGATCCCGGTCACCGTTACGAATGGGCCGTAAAGGTTACCGATGACGGGGGAAAAAGTTCTGTCAGCAAATACGCATCCTTTGTTACTGGAAACCAAAGGCCGGTTATAACTTTAACTCATCCTCCTAGAATGTTCCTGGAGGGGGCAACGACTCCTCTTGTTGTTGAATGGGAGCTGGACGATCCTGAAGGAGAAGACCTTGAGGTGGGAGTATATGTTAACCTTGCCGAAGAGTCGTTAGGGCGGCCAGTAGCTATCGGAGATAACCTTGAGAGATATGTCATAACCAACCTCATTTCCGGCAGAGATTACTTGTTGACAATCGTGGCAGAGGACCCCGGAGGTGAAATAGGGACTCTCGAAATACCTATAAAAAGCCATGTTTCGGGACTAGACTACATCTATCCTTCCGGTGGAGTATTCGAGAACGGCAGAGAGTTCTCTTGGTCTTATTCACAACAGAATTCTGGATACGTCTTCCGACTTTATGATTCAGATCATAACCCCATTGTCAGAAGAGTTATTCAGGACAACACATACAGACCCGAACTATCTTTTGAGGACGGTAGGCAGTACTTCTGGGCTGTATCTGTTTTGAGGGACAATGTAGAGTATGCAGGTGAACCGGTCAGTTTCATTTCTGGACAGTCGTTTGGAGTGTTGCTTGAAGCGCCTAGGAACGGAGAAAAGGTGCCGGCTTCGGGAGTAACATTGAAATGGGTTTTAGACGGTGATACAGAAGCGATAAGGCAGAAGGAAGTCTATTTTGGAGAACTGGGTAGCCTTTCACGTTACACTGTTTCGAGCAACAGTTATCAGACAGGAAGGCTTCTTGCGGGACGAACATATGAATGGTTCGTTCAGTTGACAGACAATAGTGGAGCCACAATAAGAAGCGAGACCTTCCGATTCTCGGTTGAAAACAGGCCTCCAGAACTTTCTTTAATCAGTCCCGTTAATGGAAGGGCGGTTGGTGAAACGTATGTTGATTTAACATGGTCAGGCTATGATCCTGACGGAGATCATCTGAGATACTCGGTGTATTTTGGAACCGACGAGGATCTAGAGCTTTACAGAGATTCCATGCAGTCAAATCAGATTAGAATATCCGGCCTTTTGATGAACAAGACATATAGCTGGTACATTACAGCTTCAGACGGTCAAAATGTTGTTAAATCCGAAACGAGAACATTCAATGTTACTGCATCAGAATTCAAGATTGACATCCTGTCCCCGGTAGTGGATTCGGAAGTAGATCTTACCCCCGTTTTCTCCTGGCAATCTTCTGAAGTGGGAAGTGG
>NZ_JFHJ01000673.1:0-4683 GCF_003666285.1 Mesotoga sp. HF07.pep.5.2.highcov
TCTACTCCGTGATAAAGGACTAGCCAACCATATTCAGTCTCTATTGGCGGGCCCCCACGCCGATTTTAAGGTTGTCCCACTTACCAGATCTTGGACCGGCTATCGGGGTGAATTCCGTCCAGGTCCTCAGATCTTCCGAATACGCCAGATACATGTCGGGTTCGATCCTATGGAACATGAGATATCGACCTTTTACTTTCGCCGGGAATAGCGCAGCATCTTTGTTATTTACATCCGGGATTATCACTCCGTGACGTTCCCACCTGAGAAAGTCGGTAGTCGAAGCCATAGATATTCGTACGCCTTTTGGAGAGTAGGCCGTGTACTGCATATAGACTTTTCCTTCAATTTCTGTAAGCCTTGGATCTTCTACACCATAAAGCTCCCACTGACTCCCTGGAGTGAAGACCGGTTTTTCGAGGCGGTTGAATCTAACACCATCTAATGAAACGGCGTATCCCATTCTCGAAACCATATCTTCGCCCTGAGCCCTATAAATCATGTGAAACAATCCTTGGCGTTTTATAACGGCGCAGTTGAAAACATACTTGGATTCCCAATGATGTTGCGAGATCGGAGAAAATAGGGGATTTAACGGATGTCTTTCTAGTTTGATCACAACTCTCACTCCTCATTTCAATGACATAGAGATTCCCTGAAGAAAGTACTTTCTGAACACCAGAAATATTACTACCATCGGCATTGTTTGCAATACAGAACCGGCCAGGACTGGACCCAGATAACTCCCGTACTGCATATTAAAACTTGCAAGTAGTACAGAGAGAGGCATCTTCGAATAGTCGCTTACCACAATCAGTGGCCACATGAAATTATCCCATATTCCTATGAAAGTGAAGAGACCTACGATCGATACAGTTGAGCTTGTCAGTGGAACCAATACCTTGGTGATTATCCATAGATCATTGGCTCCATCCATTCTGGCCGCTTCCAGGTATTCGTTGGGAACTGCTCTGAACGACTGTGTAAACATGAAGACTCCCCAAGCAGAGACGAGTGAAGGTAGAATCAATGCCGTTCTAGTGTCTATAAGACCCAGATTTTTAATAAGAACGTACAGTGGAACTATGAATAAAAATCCCGGAAAGATCATCTGAAAGATTATGAAGTTGAATACGGCGTTTCTTCCCTTGAAGTTAAGCCTTGAAAGGGCGAAGCCAACAAGCGCTGAAGATACTAGGACACCGAGGGTAACTGTAACCGAAATGAAGATTGAATTGCCAAGAGCCTGAATAAATGGTCTCTCCATCTTGTCTGCGGCCTCAAGAATGAATCTGTAATTGTCCAGAGTAAACTGACTTGGAAGAAAACCTGAATAAATCTCATTGGTTGGTTTGAACGATGAGAGAAGCATCCATACATAAGGATAAATCCAAAGTATTGAGGCGGCAAAAAGAAATACATAAAGGATTATTGTCGGGACCTTCTTCATACAATCTCCACCTCCCTCTCGATCAGCTTCCTTGTAAGCAATACACAGCCATAGCTAAGTAATGCAACAACTATAGCCAGTGTTGAAGCGTACCCCGGGTTGATCTTCTGGAAGGCTGTCGTATAAATCAGCATTTGAAATGTGTATGTAGTTCTCATTGGTCCCCCTCCAGTAATCAAGAAAGGTTCCGTGAATATTCCGAAAGTCAGAGTAAGAGAGAGAACCAGTACCATGACAATCGACGGGTTTATCAAAGGTAGAGTTATCCTGAAGAACTTTGTCATCTTTCCGGCCCCATCAAGTTCTGCGGCCTCGTAAAGGCTCTCCGGGATTGCCTGAAGACCGGAAAAGAGTATTAGACCGTAGTATCCTATGAATTTCCATGTGACCATGATCGCTATTGAAAGAGTGGCCAGTTGAGGACTGCTGAACCAGGGAACCGTAATTCCAAAAATTGCTCTTGTTAATCCATTCAAGGGGCCGTTTATCGCGAAGAGCTTCTGAAAAATTATGGAATATGCCACTCCCGATGAGACATTTGCTACGAGAAATGCGAGTATGAAAAACGTTCGGAATAGCTTGACTCTCTTCAATCCAAGGGCAAAGAGTAAGGAAAGACCGAGAACCATGGGGATGAAGTACAGCATGAAGTTAAATGTATTGAAGAAAACTCTCCAGAACATTTCGTCCTGAAATAGTTCTATGAAGTTGTCAAACCAGATGAACTTCCTTGGGGTGAAGTAGTTCCATTTTGACAAAGCAAGTATAACAAGCCACACAAATGGGTAACCCCAGAATATTGCCGTGTATACCAAATATCCCCCAGACAGAGACCAGCCCTTTATTGCATCGATGGTTTTCAGTCTCTTCCTCACTCTCAATCACCCCTTCTCCTAGAAGAGTTCTCTCCTTACTCTCGTAGCAGAGTCTTTAAGTGCATCTAGCGGAGTTGATTTTCCATACATTATTTGCTCTATCAAAAATGTTGTGAGAATTTCCTGAACTTCAACAGTCTTCGTAGTCAAAGCCGGTGGAACGGCGTAGGCAACGTGGCTCGCATAAGCAGCGAACTTCGGATTGTCCTCCATATACTCCTGGAAGATGGGATTCGTCAACAGGTCTTCCCTTGCCGGAGGAAGATTGGTGAACTCCATCCACTTTCTGTCTTTTTCAATATCCGAATAGACCCACTTAATGAATTTCCATGCAGCCTCTCTGTGCTTTGTGGTGGCGAACATTACAAGCCCCTTGGTATCTGCGAAAGTGTAGATCGGTTTGTCCTCCGGATAATCATCGGGAACCGGAGGGGGAACGATTGTTATATGATCGAAGACATCGGGGAAGAGATTTCTCGCCTGGTTTATCTCCCACGGGCCGAAGATCCCTCCAAGGACAACACCGAAATAGAAAGGATTGCTTCCTAGATCAACTGCCGTCCAGTTGTTTCTGAACATGGTATCCATGAATGTGACGACTTTCTCGCCAGTCTCATTGTTGAAAAGCGCTCTGGCTTTTTCAACATCTAGATATGGAGCTCCTTCACTCGCGGCATAGTAGTAGGTTATGAAGTCGTACCATCGGTCGTACCAGTTTCTTCCCATTACCACAAGTGCTCCGTACTTCTCGTACGGCACGGAATACTTCTCGCTTATCTCGTAGATCTCAGAGTAGGTTCTCGGCGGTCTGTCATACCCAAGTTCCTTCAAGATGTCTGATCTCCACCACATCATTATAGGGTTAGAATAGATCGGGAGTACGTAATAGTTATCTCCGAACTTCCAGTTTTCAACGATGGAGGTCATCTTTCTTTGCTCCATGAGTTCCCAGAAATCAGGGAAAGAGTTGAGGGGAATAAGTATATCTGCTTCGATGAGTTGTGCGGCGAATCCCGAAAATATGTTCGTACAGATATCTGGCATTCTTCCGGAAGCGATTGAAGTAAGGATAGCCTCTTCTGAGGTTCCCGCAGCGGGAATAGTCGACCACTTGATCTGGATATCGGGGTTGTTTTCATTCCACTCAGCCACTACTTCCTTCCAGAAGCTTTCTTGGAGAGGATTGGGCGCTGTCCAGAAGACAAGTTCAACGGCGAACAATCCCACAAAGAGACACGAAAACAAAGTTAACAGAATCAATCTTTTCATGTGATTTACCTCCCTTTCTATAAAGTGCTTTCTCTCTGGACAAATTCAGTGAATAGAGAAATCTTTGTTGGACGCGGTTCATTACCAATTAGCAGACTTTGAAGCCTCCTAGATCCAACTACTCCCATCTCATGCTTGAATATCTTGAAAGTAGTCAGCGAGGGAGTAGTGGCCGAGGAGTTGACGATATCATCGAAACCCAAGATCGACACCTCCTCCGGTATCTTTATTCCTCTGGCTTGTAGCTCTTCCATCGCTCTTATCGCGGCGGTGTCGTTGCATCCAAATACGGCATCGGGAAGTCCGTATCTAGAAAGCAACAGATCGATGATTGCGCTCATATTATCATTATCTTCATCGTATTCATAAGCTTTGGGAAGATATCCGGCGCCTTCCATTGCAGAAATGTAGCCGTCAAAGCGGTCCTTGAACCCAAAGTGCGAAAGGGGTCCGTGGATATTTACAATCTTCTTGAGTCCTTTTGAAATTAGTTTCTTCATTCCGTAAATTGCCCCGTCATAACCGTCAGATACAACGCAGTCGACCTTTACGCCAGCGAGATACTGATCAATCAGAACAACCGGTTTCTTAGTCTCCTTTGCTTTTTTTATATCCTCTTCAGTAATCTCTCCACCTATCAGCAGGTATCCATCGTAGTCTTCCGAAAAATTATTTGAAGGAACAAGACTTCCTCGCATGTTGTTCCCCGCGAAAAACTCTTCTATTCCTTTGAGGACAATTGTGTAAAACTGATCGGATTGATCCGACAGGACGCGAAATAATCTCTTTCCTGCAACAATTCCAATATTGAACGCGAGCTTTCGACTTGCCAGAAAACTCGCGACTTTTGAAGGCTTGTATTCAAGTTCCTCGACGGCCAGCATAACCTTTTCTCTTGACTTCTTGGAGACATACCCACTTTTATTGAGCACTCGGGAGACGGTTGCTGTAGATACTTCGGCCAATTTAGCAACATCAGAAAGCTTAGCGGACAAAATTATCACCTCAGTATATGTAAACGCTTACATCTCTAGGATAAATATACCCTTATTTCGACTAGATAATCATGTCTATTCTAGATCCTTCTGG
>NZ_JFHJ01000187.1:0-6976 GCF_003666285.1 Mesotoga sp. HF07.pep.5.2.highcov
AGAGTGAGAAAAATGGGTTATAAGTACCTCGTAGATCTAGATATTGAAGTAGACCCGGATATGTCGGTAAAGAAGGCACATTCTCTTGCAAAAAAAGTCGAGGCCTCTATAAAAGAAGATCACAAAAATGTCTACGATGTCCATGTCCATGTAGAACCCTCTGGCAATGTCGAAGACGAGAACTTCGGGATCGACTCCTCTAAGGAATTTAATGAAAGCCTGAATAACAAAGACAAGAAATCGGAATAGCCAGATATAGGCAGAAACCTTTAACTCATCATTTTTAGAGAAATTCGTGATTGTAATCAAATCTGTACTATAATTGTTTTGAAAAAGCTCTTCGTCAGGTCATCAATCAACTATCAATACTCGGTACCTCATCCAATATTCGGGGGTGAAATTGTGAATCTCAAAGGCTCAGAGACTGTTGAAAACCTTATGAAGGCATTTGCCGGTGAATCACAGGCTAGAAACAGGTACACTTTCTATGCATCTGTGGCGAAGAAAGAAGGCTTTGAACAGATATCGGCAATCTTCAAGGAAACCGCCGACAACGAGAAGGAACATGCGGAAGTCTTTTTCAAACACATTATTGACGGTATGAAAGATGAATTACCCGTTATGGTACATGTCGATGCCGACTATCCAGTGGATCTACGAGGAACAAGAGAAAACCTAAAGGCGGCCGCTGCTGGAGAAAACGAGGAATGGACCAAACTCTACCCGACCTTCGCTGATGTCGCAGAAAAGGAAGGCTTCTTGGATGTCGCTAATAGCTTCAGACAAATAGCAAAAGTAGAGAGCAGACACGAGGCCCGTTATCTAAAACTGCTGGAAAACGTCGAAACCGGTAAGGTATTCAAAAGAGAAGAAAAAGTCCTTTGGAAGTGCGGAAATTGCGGCTACATTCTCGAAGCTAAGGAAGCTCCGGAGCAGTGTCCGGCTTGTAAACACCCAAAGGCTTACTTCGAACTTTTCGTTGAGAACTACTAGATCTAAATCCTTAAGCTAGTGAGGTCCGGTTCTGCCGGACCCTTTTCATCTAGTCATTGAGATCGGTCAATGACAAGAACCCTTCCCGAAACAGACTGAATTCACGGTCTTCAAGACTTTCTAGATCCGAGTTTTTCACGAGAAATTCAAGGAAGTTCAGTATGCTTTCACAGGAAACATCGTTGTAGTTTCTTCCTTCAACTCCAACGTTACGACTTGAGAGAATCTCCTTTGTTAAGCTGTAGAGAGAATAAAGATCAAGCCTCTCCAGTTCAAGATAACGTGCAAGGTCTTCTAGCAGTCGTACCCATGTTTCAACAGGATTGAAGATACCAAAGTGATCCTGAAGAACCGGCATGAGCTGGCCGTAATAGAAATGGTGAGTAGATTCGCTCTGCCACGGTTCAACTGCAAAGATCGCCCTGGCCTCCTCTTTCTTCTTCTTAGAAAGAGAAAACAGAGCCCGTGCAATTGTATCGTGACTGGCAAAGACGAAGTACTCCTCGCCGTTCAAATATCCCAAGTCATCTAGACAATTAAGATATCCTTCTCTCATGAAGTTTCTAGCTATTTCAGGGTCGAAATCGAGAACGTCTCCATAGAACTCGCGGGGCTTGATAACCAGATACTTTACTTCCTCCAATCTCTTAAGCGAAGTGAGGGTAAGCACATCCCTTATTCTCTTGGGACCGAGATCCACAATGATAATCTCTTTGAAGCCTCTGCTAAGAGCCATGTTTACAGGGATATTCCTGTATATTCCTCCATCGATGAATTTCTCTGAACCGATCTCTTCTCTCTTGAAGACCGGATGATTTGCGCTGGCAAGTATATAATCTTCTAACTTTCCTTCTGGAATATCGTCTAGGAATAGCTCCTTGGGTTCCATATTGCTAAGAGAATAGGTGACGATTCCAACATCGATTTTCGCCTTTCGTACTAATTCTTCTTTAAGAAGTCGACCAAAGTTCTCTCTCAGAGGTGCAGGATCGAAACCACGGCTCTTCAAGGCAGCGAGGGCTTTTTCGATTAGGTTTCCGTCGGGGCCGTTTTTCACAACTTTGTCAAAATCGATTTTCAGCCACAGTTGCCTTGCATCTTCGAAATTGTCCATGGCTACTGCCATGGAATTTATCGCGCCAACGGAGGTTCCGTAAACTCCCCCAATTTCGATCCCACAGTCTTTCAAGGCCTTCCATACTCCGATCTGATAAGCGCCACGCGCTCCTCCCCCCGAAAGAACGAGCCCTATTTTTTCTTCGAACTTAACCCTTTTACTCATCGGTATTAGCAGGTCCGACAGATTCAACTTTGCCATTTTCGTCACCTCACTACAATTCTATATTAGACTAAACGGTAATTCCAGAGATTAGTCTCCCTTAAACACACTTCGGATATAATGCCTAAGGAAGGTGTTCATGAATCTTTGAGAAACGGCTTTGTCAATATGGCGACCAAACAGGAAGAGGTTGTTGCATAAGAAAGATACCGGGCCTGTCATGTAGAATTTGCTTCGGAGAAACTGTCGACACTGCCTCTTATGGCGTTACGAACCTCAGCAATCCACTGAAAGTGAATGAGGACAATTTCTTCCAGATTAGCTCTATAACAAAGACGTTCGTCGCTCTGGCAGTAATGAGATTGGCAGACCGCGGCAGAGTTGATCTTGAAAGACCATTACTTGATTACTTACCGAACTTCAAGCTCTCGGACGGAGAGACCGAGAAGAGATTGACAATGAAACATCTTCTTATTCAATTATCGGGAAAAGGAGATTACTTCAAGGATTTCCGTTTTGGCAAAAATGTTATGGGAAACATGGTTAAGATCACATTGACACTTCCACAGATCAATCCCCCCGGAAATGATTATTTCGTACTGCAATTCCGGTTTCATGTCGCAAGCAGAGTCATCGAAGCGATTACCGGAAAGCCCTTCGAAGAAGCCATCAATGAATTGGTTTCAAAACCTCTCGATCTCGATAAGATCCGTTTCTCTCCCGAATAGATCATTACCGAACGGTTTGCCGCCGGCCATCATGTCGAGAAGGAGAAGATATCCGTTGACAACCTTGGCATATAAAGAGAGCTATGCATCCGGCAGGTGGAATCGTTACCAACGCCGAGAATTTGCTTAAGTATTCTGCATTTTACTTTGCTGAATCGTCCCCCATAAGACTGGAATCATAAGTCAAGACTCATTTGAGGCCTTGACCACGGGAAGAATCGATGCTTCTCCGGCCTCCAGAGTTGCTCTAGGATGGTTCGTCAAGGAGATTGAAGGCGTCAAAGTCCTGCAGCATGGGTGCCGGGTCAACGGTCAGATTTCCTTGCTGGCAGTACTTCTCGATCTAAACCTTTCGGCTGTCCTTACCAATAGCAATGATGGCAGCAAAGCAACTTCCATCTTCACCAGAATGGTGATCGAAAAACTTCTGGGACTAAGCCCAATCATTTTGGTTTCAGCCAGCGATGAACTTGAGAGCAGAAAAGATCGTTGGGAAGTATTTGGGAGAAGTCCGACCTGGATATCTTCAAAAAAGACTGCAAACTGTTCATAAGAAGATACTTTGCGAGGATTCTCAGAAGAAGACTTGTAACCGGTCTCACCATTTCTTCCTCAAGAGATGTCAATATCGGAGGAAGGATTACTGTTCAGCCAGAGCGAACCTGATCTGTCAAGCGCGGGAGAGTTCAAACCCGATCGTACAGGTGAAGTTGCAGAGCTTAGAATACGGCTTCGCATGTACAAAAAGGCAATGAGTCAATAAAGTCTCTGAATTCTATGGACATTCTTGCAACCTCTTCCTCTGATAAAATAATAGTGCGGTCAAGTCTTTTTTACACGATAAAATGATTGGAGGGTTATTATGAGCCAGCTCGTTGTTATGGGAAACACAAGTCTCAAAGGCGAGATAAAGGCAAGCGGCTCCAAGAATTCAGTTTTGCCTATTCTGGCAGCGACTGTCATGATCGAAGAACCGGTAGTGATAAAAAATGTCCCTGAACTGCGCGATGTTCAAACAATGATTTCCATACTTCAGCAGATTGGAAAGACAGTCTCTTTCGAAAATGAGACGGTAACGGTAATGCCAGGGGAAATACTAGTGGGAAACGTCCCGTATGAGCTTGTAAAGAAAATGAGGGCCTCATTCAACATAATTGGCCCTCTTGCAATGATTTGCGGGTGGGCAAAGGTAGGAAAACCCGGTGGCTGCAACATCGGTCAGCGTCCCGTCGACTTTCATCTGAAGGGTCTCGAGGCCTTTGGTTTCAGAATAACGGAGGAACATGGAGACGTCATGGCTGTCATTCCCAACAGTTTTGAAAAAGAGATTGTCTATGCGCTCCCCTTTCCCAGTGTTGGTGCAACCGAGCAGCTCATGACCACGGCGGCTCTAATGGAGGGAAGCAAGATAACGATTGAGAATGCAGCCCGCGAGCCTGAAATATCGGATCTCCAGAACTTCCTTAATGCGTGTGGCGCACAGATTGCCGGTGCCTCGACACCTACCATAAAGATTACCGGAGTTAGAAATCTCCATGGATCGGAATACTCGGTTATTCCCGACAGAATTGAAACGGGCACTTATCTCCTTGGAACAATAGCCACCAAAGGCGACGTGAAGATTCACGGAACAAGGTCGGACCACCTGATTTCTCTCCTGAGTATTCTTGAGGAGATGGGAGCAGGTATAGAGAAAGGCCAAGACTATTTACACGCCTTCTGGAAGGGACCGCTGAAGCCGGTAAGAATATCGTCGGAACCATACCCTGGATTTCCTACTGACCTCCAGCCGATAATAACTGCCGTGCTAGCAACGGTGGAAGGCACATCCGTTATAGAAGAGAACGTCTTTGAAAACAGATTTGGATACGTAGATGAACTAAATCGAATGGGAGCAAGAATCAAAGTATCGAGTAGCCACGCTAACATATGCGGCGTCGATAAACTCAGCGGAGCAGAGGTCGTGGCCCCTGACATAAGAGCCGGCGCTGCACTTGTGATAGCAGGACTGGCGGCCGATGGAGAAACAATAATTAACAACGTTACCCATCTCTTCAGAGGGTATGAGAGGTTTCAGGAGAAATTGAGAACACTGGGAGCGAAGATAACCTTCTATCCCGACGAAGAATGAATGGAAACGTGGTTCGGGGTCAGAGGTTGGGGCTAGGAAGAGCAAAGGATCAGTTCCAAGTTGCAAGCTGTGAGTTGTAAGCAAGAAAAACAAAAAAACAGGTTAGGGTTGGTGGTTGGGAGGTCTGAAGAGAAAGAAAACTTGTTCTCCGTTGAGCGGTTCACCGTTTTCCGAGAAGAGCCGTTAACCGCTTTTTAAGATACGCTGAACGCTTTAAAGCGCAGAGGATAAGTTGCATGAATAAAAGCAGACGAGGTTCAAAGTTGGTGGTAGGAGGTCGGAAGACCAAGAGAACTATGTGTCGTTGAGCGGTATTCGCCGGCGAAAAGGAACTGGATGCTGAAACAAGTTCAGATGACGAGAAGGGCAGGGTATCGATTACAGGGTATGGGGTCTCGTGAAGAGAACCGGCTCATCAATTCAGGAATCCAGGGTTTTGCTGTAACTGAGAAAGTTATTCCGGCATCGGCTCTCGGCAGGAAGCCCCTCACTCTGTCATCCCGAACTTGTTTCGGAATCTGGTTTTGATCTTCTCGGAGGACGGTGAACCGTTGACGGACAACGTGTTTTTCACCAGCGTACAGCGGTTTTTAGAAGCGCAATGCTGAAACAAGTTCAGATTACGGAATGTAAGACTCTCAGGACTATGTTAGATTGGTTGTGCGTTATGGGTTGATGGTTAGGCGAACTTGCCCGAAGTGTTCCTTTTCTCTTCCATAGTCCAAACGCAATCCCAGTTACCATAGACTCGAATTTGCGTGACTAATCTCAGCTGACGGTCTTACGTCAACTCTCAAGAGTGAAGAAAAGGAATGGATTAAATGGATTCAAACGCAGAAAGACTTGTCAAAGTGCAAAAAGCAATAGAAAACACTCGTGAAAGGCTGCACTCGTGTGACCTGTGCCCCAAGAAGTGTCGTATAAACAGGTTCGAGGTCCCTGGTTTCTGCATGCAAAAAATCGAACCAAGAGTCTCGGCGACTGTTCTCCACTTCGGGGAAGAACCGCCTTTGGTGAAGGAAGGCGGTGCAGGTGCGATCTTTTTCAGTGGCTGTTCAATGAGCTGTCTCTACTGTCAAAACTTCGCCTTCAGTCAGAAGAATTCAGGCAAGGTCTTTTCTTTTGAAGAGCTATCACGACACTTTATGAAGATTCAGGAGGAAGGGGCCGCTTGCATCGATCTCGTCACTCCAACTCCAAATCTGTATGGCTTTCTCAAAGCTTACGAACTTGCTCTTAAGGAGGGCTTTTCCCTTCCGGTAGTGTTTAACACAAGCGGCTATGAAGAAGTGAGTACACTGCGGCTTCTCGATGGAATCGCGGACATATACCTCACAGACATAAGATACACCGACGATGAGGTTGGAAAGAAATACTCCCTTGTTCCCGATTACTGGACTGTCACAAAGAAGGCAGTTAAGGAGATGTTCAGGCAAACGGGCTCTTTCAGAGAAGAAAACATGCGGGGAGTTATCGTCAGACATCTTGTTCTACCTGAAGGAATAGCAGGCACTGAAGAAATGGCGGAGTTTGTTGCTTTTGAATTATCTTCGTCCGTTCCCATATCGCTTATGTCACAGTATCGACCTGTTTACAGGGCGAGAGAATACTATGAGCTATCGAGAAGAATTTCGGAAGAAGAGTACGATCACGCACTGAACGTGATAGATGCGTTTGGCCTCACCGGTTGGATGCAGCACTTCGAGTCGAATGAAGGCTACAGGGCGAAACCTCTGAGGTGGGACTAGATGATTTTCACAATCTCTTTCTTTTTGTGGATCACTTTTTTTGGCAGATTCACTCTGGCCTCAGTAGTTTCGGGACTGTTAGTTTCCGTTCTTCCTC
>NZ_JFHJ01000493.1:0-1276 GCF_003666285.1 Mesotoga sp. HF07.pep.5.2.highcov
TATATAGCCGGGAACAAGTTCGGCGCCTTTGCCGCCAGGAAAAAGAAACTAGACGGCATCGTCTTGCCCATCTGGTACGTGCTTACGGCCACGCCCTACATGTGGCTCGGTATACTTCTGGCCTGGTTCTTTGGGGTCGCGCTAGACGTTCTTCCCATAGCGGGCGCCTACAGTTTTTCAATGGTCCCCAACTGGAGCTGGACCTTCATCTGGGATTTCCTGAAGCACTGGATACTTCCCTTCAGCTCTCTCTTTCTTGTGCAATTTGGAGGCTGGGCCATCGGAATGCGTAACATGATCATCTACGAACTCGAGGCCGAGTATTCCAGGTACCTTGAATCTCTGGGTGCCTCGGGAAGACTGGTCAGACAGTATGCCTATAAGAACGCGGTTCTTCCTCAGATCACGGGACTGGCTCTCCAGCTAGGTGTCATAGTTGCCGGGGCTCTTGCTACCGAAGTCGTCTTTTCATACCCCGGCATCGGACATCTTCTAAAGGAAGCGATAATGAATCAAGATTACTTCCTAATACAGGGCTGTTTTCTGTTCATAATCGTCGGCGTGTTGTTGGCTAACATCATTCTGGATATCGCGTATATAATGATCGATCCGAGAATCAGGCACACGGCAGAAGGAGAGACTGTATGAAGACAAAGAATGAATTTCTATACTTCGCCCTGAGGAACGGACGTCTGAAGGTCGGCTTTTTCATACTGATGATCTTCATCTTACTGGCGATCTTCGGACCTCTCTTCGCGAAGTATGGACCGCTCGATTATGCGGGGCCAGGTTACCACCCTCCTTCAAAAGAGTTCTGGTTAGGGACCACAACCTTCGGGCAGGATGTTTTCTCGCAGACGGTTTACGGGCTGAGGTCAACCTTCCTGGTCGGATTGGTTGCCGGAGGTCTCGCTACGCTTCTGGGAGTCCTAATCGGCTTCGTAGCCGGCTACCATGGAGGCATGATCGACGAGCTGCTCAACATGTTGACCAATGTGGTAACCGTGATACCGACGCTAGCCCTCCTTCTAATTGTTGCGGCTTATCTGCCTTACAGGGGAATACTCGTCCAGAGCATATTTATAGGGCTCACCTCCTGGCCGTGGGCGGCGAGAGCGATAAGGGCCCAGACGTTCACTTTGAGAACGAGGGACTTTGTGGACCTCGCAAGAATCACTGGCATGAAACCCTTGAGGATAATCTTTGGGGAGATCGCTCCAAACATGATGTCCTATCTCTTCATGACGTTCATACTCCAGTTCGGAGGCGCCATTCT
>NZ_JFHJ01000564.1:0-6162 GCF_003666285.1 Mesotoga sp. HF07.pep.5.2.highcov
AAGTCATAGCTTATATATCTACAACAGACTCCATTATTTACATTACGGTAATATCGTTCTTAATTCATTTAGAACAGATTTGCCGTCAGCAGTCACCGGTTCTCCGTCCTCCGACTAGAAGTTGCAAGACGCAAGGCGCCGAAAAGCATCGGCGGTCGCAATGCACTGAGGTGCATCAGTGGACGCAAGGCTGGCGAAGAACATGCCAGGACGCAATGCCCGCTTCGCGGGGAAAGAACCGCTTGGATTATAAACGCTGAAGGCTGTACGCTGGGGAAAACGATTCTTCGACACTTTATATCCTTGTTCTTCTTTCTTACTCAAGGAGGGCGAGACGTGTCTGTTCGGGACTCGTTTGTTTACATGTGCCTAATATAGTTCTTCATTCAGGAGAGCAATGCAAAGAGAGATGAAGACAAAAGTGATACAAGAAGACGTATCTCTTTGCCTTTTTCACCCCGAGGGGAATTGGACAAGCAAATGAGGAATAGTAGAATAAGAAGAAATGAAGTGGTGAGGATGAAGCATCCAAGAGTGAACACTTGGATGCTGTATTCTTTTTACTGCAGAATATAAGTATCACGGTTCGATTAGCAAAGGTGTTCTTGTGGACAGGTAGGAAATTGCATAGGCTTTGCAGATAAGAGGGAAGTTGGAGCAAGATGGCCGTTCTTGAATGCTCTTAGGAGAATGAATCCGCCACCGAGCTAGACACAAATTGGATAGCCTATAATAAGTAAGGTCTCCATTTGCTACAATATGACAAAGTAATGCGATGATATAATTTTCTTGAGCTTTTTCTGAATTGGAGGGATTTCAGTGCTTGTTTCGCATCTATCCGTCAGGAACTGGAGAAATTTCCGGGAGATCGATGTGGATCTTACCAGAAGAGTTTTTCTTGTCGGGCCCAACGCATCGGGAAAATCCAATTTCCTCGATGTGCTTAGATTTCTGAGAGACATAGCAAAGTCTGGGGGAGGCCTGCAGGAGGCATTGACCAATCGAGGAGGCATTTCGAAAGTTAGATGTCTGTCAGCGCGCAGAAGCTCAGATGTCCAAATTTCGATCACTCTTTCAGATGATCAAAGAAAAGAAGAGAAGTGGCGATACTCGCTAGGCATTACTCGTGAGACAGGTGGTAAGCGACTACAAGTATTGACTCATGAGAGAGTTTGGAAAGATTATTTTTTTTCGTGACAGACTCCATTATTTACATTGGAGTAACGTAGTTCTCTGTCAGCTGGATCGGTTTTCCGTCCTCGGTTCTCCGTGAAGAGAAAGATCCCGTATGGACCTACAATTCCTCCATTTTTGACACCACAGTAATTTCGCGGCGATTGCTGTCAAAGAGAATTCAAATGGTAGAATTCTGTTGTTGGTTTTCTTTCTTTTCTTCTTCCGCCCTTTCTTTCGTGACAGACTCCATTATTTACATTCTGGTAATATAATTCTTCGTTCAATTAGAACAGGTTTGCCGTCAACGGTTCTCCGTCCGCCGACAAGAACGAAAAGCCGGGTCTTGGGTCTCGCAATATCGAGATCCCGTACACAGGCCCTTAAAAGGAGACCCCAAACAGGTGCCCAAACAAGAGCTTTTCAGGGCGGGCTAATTGGGGCAGGTTTTCTGGGCACGCTCCACGGGATGACAATACGTGGGAATTACAGAATGACAACGCTTCATGTCATTCTGACATGGTTCTGGTCAGAATCTGTATCCGTGCCGTGTTTTCAAGACCAGATCCCGTGCAAAAGCATCACGGGATGACGGTGTGGGGAAATTATGGGATGACGACGTTTCACGTCATCCTGACAATGCTCCTGGTCAGGATCCCTGTCCCTCGCGAAAAAAGGGACAGGCGCTAGGAGAATCGTCAGTCCCTATTTTTGCTCTTCCCTTCTCGTGAGCGAAGCGAATTCTCGATGCTCTTTCTCCAATGTTTTATGAACATAGAGCACTACGGGATGACAGTACAAGGGCGTTACAGTTCACGAGACTTCTTTGATCAGCCTTGAAGAGTTTGACTAACATTCAGTGCTTTCCATTTGAGCATAGGCTGCTTCTTGATTCTATCTACGAGTTCTTTGTCATTGGTAATGATTTCTGGTTTGATTTCGCCTTTTTCGTTTAGGATTCTTAAGAATTCTCTTTCATTGTCTTTCAGAGGCAACAAATAGGAGGCTACTTTCTGGCATGATCTTTCGATATCACTGGCGAGAGTGTCGAGTTCTTCTTAGTCAAGTGTACCTCTTAGAAGTGGCAACAATCGTTTTTTCAGATCATTCTTGTTTACTCGAAGTGATTTTTCGTCTATTTCGAGCCAGTTCTTTCGATTCAACCCCCCAAAAACCGTAAAGGCAAGCCGGAGTTTTTCAAGATCAAGGGTGTCTATTTGCTTATGGAGCAAATAAACATCATAAAGGTCTCTGCTTGTTTCTCGAGAAAAACAGGCCGCGATTTTCGAGGCGAAAACTTCCAGCTTGTTTACTAATGGAACTCTGCGGGCTATTTGACTACCTAGCTGCCTTGAATCCATTGTTTCTATTTCAAACAGTGGAACCCTCATCATGTAGTTTATGTCAATAGACAGGTTTCCTCCAGAAGATAGGGAGCTTACGTACCTCAATGAATAAGAGGTGGCTGCTTCTGAATCCCTTTTGTTTCTTATGGACAGGCTCTCTTCGTGGCAAACTGATTCTATGATGTTCTCAAAACCGTCTCTGTCACAGTCGAGTTCTTCTCGAGTGGGTGATCCAATATAGTTGATATCTATATCTACCGACAATCTCGGAATTTCCAGGAAGAATAGATTAATTGCCGTTCCCCCCCTTTAGAGCGAAACTCCCTTTAAGACGATCGATACTTGATGCGCGATCAAGCCATGAAAGCAGTAGAGAGACTTTCTCAATAATCTCCTGCCGATAACCCGTCTGACCGGATAATCTAAACAGAGTCTCCCTGGACATTCTCATTGCTCTTCCCACCTTTCATTCAATATGTATTCAGGAATTACGAGATTCCAATCCTTCACCAACCTGGATCTGTCAACACGTGATCGATCAAAGTAATGCGGCGAAACTGGGATCATTTTTTTAAGTTCTCTCAATAGAGTCTGGTCATTGTTTGTGATTTTCGGATGTCTTTGTAAGAAGAAGCCGACTTTGGCGCTAGTGGTAGAGTTGTCAAGCGCTCTCAGATAATTCAGCAGGTTTTCGGTGTTTAGATACTCGGTCATTTTGAGGGAACGCCAGACCTCTTCAATTCCGCCACATAGATTGGGTCTATCGAGCATATCTGCAAATGTTCTTTCTCTACTGGTTATAAGAACGTTTATACCTTTTATATCCGCTTGCTCCGTGAGTAGGAAGTAGTTGTCTGAACGAAGCAGGTTCTGAGAGGGGTGAGTCGGTACGTATTCGATTTCCCTGAATACTAAAGGATGCACACTCTTCATAGTCAAGAATGTTCTGGTACTGAAAAGCGAGTAGGTATTCCCATTGAATTCCTGAGCCGTATGATAGGCAAGAATCGCATCCTCTGTTCTCTTCCCTGCGATTAGAAATGAATCAGGGGCGAATTGTTCTGCCTTGTGGTTTAGGGGTACCACTGCGTAGAGGCCACGACAGATTTTGAGGACACGGCCTCTCTTAACGTGATAATTCAGAAGAACGCTGTAGTTCTCAAGACTCTTCGCTTTATTCTTCTTCAGAAATTCTTTTAGTTCACGAGTCGTGAAGACCGGTGATTCTTCAAAAAAAAGTTCTAACCTCACTTGATCTCCTCTCCGTGACTTGACATCTAGTGGCATATAGTATAAATATTTTATATTTTTAGGTGATCCATGTCAAGCACAATGATAACGTCATCGTGGTACGAGCTGGGCCTGGGGTTGTGGGGTTCTGGGTCTGGCAGAAAACACTAGACGCAAGGCGTCGAGAAGCATCGGCGGTCAATTAAGAAGTGATGCTGGGAAGAACATCCCAGGAAGTGAGGCCCGGAAGAACATCCGGGGAAGTGAGGCCGACTGCGTCGGGAAGTGATGCTAACCTTTCGGGACAGACTCCGTTATTTACATTATCGTAACGGAGATCTTCATTCAATAGGAGGAACTTACTGGCAATGGTTCTCCGTTCTCTCAGAAGAGCGAGATCTCGCATAAAATCAGCATACGATGACCAAATGAGGAGATGTTAACTTACGCATTTTCTTAGCTAGTGCCTTTGAAGACGAATAAGACAACCTCAAAGATGTTTCAGTCTTTCATGCTTTTGTCAACAACTAAATGTTCTTGTGGGCCTTCGATTCCTTGTTTGCGGAGAAGACGGATTTTCTGAGAGTTCTTGCTGACCTTTACCTTGCCTGATGAAACCCAGAAGAACTTCCGGTTCTCAGTGATGATCAACAGGTCATTATCAATAATCCATCGCTTCACCCATTGCGCCTTCTTGATCACCGCATCGACCTCGGATTCATTTGCCGGATGAATCTCTATGAATGCTGTTTTCAGAATATCATCAGTCTCAATGAAAACGGCGTAGTCCCACCTATTATCATTGGGATAATCTTCTTCAAGACATCTATCTATGTCAACGCTCTTTGTTTTAGTTCTCGTTACTTGAAGGCTGACTTTGTCAGGTTTCGCAATTGCTTGAAGTCCGTTCTTTATACAGGGGCCAAGAGAAGAATTCATCAAGGGCTGCATTTTGTCCATTTTCTACCTCCAGAGCTGTGCTACGATTTCGTTTGTCTTGGAAGTGAATTCTACAAGGCCACCCCATTCTGAAACTGACTTCTTGTCGCTCCCGGGATCCAGTGAAGAAATATCTTCAGTCAGCACACCCGTTTCGGTTGGTTTGAAATAGCTGACTACGAGCTTCTTGTTCTCAAGATCTTCTATTAGTTTGTTTGTATTTGGGGTTGTTTTCAGTTCGAAAAGGTCGAGGAGAAGTCTCCTCTTTTTGTCCGTGCTTGCCTCAGGATGAGATACAATCTCATTTATCGCCCAAACGAGTTCGATTATTCCCGAAGAATGCGTTGAGAGCAAGACTTTGTAATTTCTGCTCAACAGCTCGACTATTGTGAGAAAGACATCCCTGATTGCAAGCGGGTGAAGACCTGCTTCCGGCTCTTCAACAATAACCCAGTTCACACCTTGTTTCCTCGATACTTTTGCTGAAGGCAACAGCCAGAACAATCCAAGTAGTAACGGCGCAAATTCCCTTTGACCTGCGGACCAGGTCATGATGGGCATTGATACTCCTGCAATCTCCAGCATGATTCTTTTTCTGAGACCGATGTCTAGTTTTAATATTCCTTCTCTTATTATGGATTTCTGGAGTGCGTCTCTTATTTCTTTCTTGAAGTATCCGTCTCTCGGAAAGATCGGGGTAGCACCGCTCCCGAGACGCGAACCCATAATTTGCCTGATCTTCTCACTGAAATCCTTAACAACGAAAGGGTACGTAGGATCGAAAGAGTTGAAAGGAAGGGGCCACCCGGCAGAGATAATCAGGACTCGTTGAGCAGGTATATAAAATACTTTGGCTTCACTGTCAGCTTTACCTGATCTCTTCACGTGAGTTTCGATCTGGAACTTCCTCCCGTTAAGTTCAATGCGACTCTGTGAATTCCATATTGCTTGCATTCCTTCGCCAAAATAGACAGGCAAAAAACTCTCGAGCTCATTATTCCAATCAAAACCAAGCTTCTTCAATTCCCTTACTATATTGGCGTGATCAACGCAGAATTTGAACAACTGAAGAAAGATGCTCTTCCCCGTTGCTTGCGGTCCGACGAGAACTGTCAAATCACCTGCCGAAATGTCTGCTTTTTCTATCGGACCAATATTCTCAAGTACGACTCTCACGGTTGGCCCTCCTTTCTTCTTCCTCTAATCGATATCCTATTTAAGGTAATTATAACAACTTCCGCATGAATTCACGCATTTTCAACTGAAGCAGAAAAACGGTGACAAGCGGAGATTTGAACCTCTGTGAAGATTATTCATTTCGAGGGAAGAAGAATAACCGATGTTAGAAAATCAGCGAAATGTGTTTTGCTATAATCTGAAGTGTGCAAAAATGGGTACAGACATTAGAAGACTTGTCAGTCCCCATTTTTGCTAACATTTCCGCGGTTAGAGGTGATGATGATGCCGAGGTCTG
>NZ_JFHJ01000687.1:0-1458 GCF_003666285.1 Mesotoga sp. HF07.pep.5.2.highcov
TTCTGGATCGGAAAGCGAAGACAAGAGCAATTCCGGTATGTCGAGGACAACTGTATAGTCTTCACTGTAAATTGACTCCCTTTTCGTTCTTCCGTAAACTTTAAAGAGAATCGAGTGAATTCCAGGATCGAACTTCGATATGTCCCACTCGTAAGACCACTGTCCATCTTCGATTTCTATATCTTCGGCCTCCTCAATCCTTGCATCAAAGATTATCCTTGCAGAAGAAGCTCCTGAGGCAGTTCCTGTGATCGTATATGTCGAAGCAATCTTCTGAGCATATTCTAGATTGGCAATGAACTGGATTTCGGGGGATTCAACCGACTGATATTCCTCTGAAGCCACGCCGACATATACTGAGCGGGGATTCATTGTCATTAGGAGTTTTCCGTTCTCATCTACCGGATAACTTTTCGAAAGTGAGTTGAAGGTGTAAATTGGCTTGATTACCTGACCCTCAGCCAAGCCTGACTCCATGTTTGCTAGAATCCGCCGCTCACCAGCGGTATTCATTATGACGTAGATTTTTTCGTTGTCATGCTCCAGGCTGTAAGCAAAGATCCCCGGCCCGTTGGGATCTGATTTCAGGACTTCAACTCTTCCGTATCTTAATGCAGGATGCTCAAGCCTGAGTTTGGCCAAATCGCTCGTGTACTTATATAACTCAGATTGCGTTTCAAAGTGGTTCAGTCCGCCAGATTGGAAACCGTCTTCAAACATTGCCGCTCTTGTTTCAACGAAGCCCTGTTCCGTACCGTAATATACAACTGGTATCCCAGGAACAGTGAAGATGAAGGCCAGCGCCTGCTTGAGGCTTGCTAATCCCGCTCCCTTAAGAAACCTCTCCATATCATGATTATCTATGAAGGTTAAGAGTCTAGTATGGTCGAAATAACTCTGCCTTGTCTCGAGTCTGTACCCTAAATTGGCAGTAGGTTTTCCCTCCTTGAGAACACTTCGGAGCTCAATATTCAGAGGAAAATCGAGCATTGCATTCATGCCAGATTCGAAGAACTCCCCAATAACTCTTTCTCCAGTGTCTTCAAATGGGTCGCTTCTTACCCAGGCTTCACCAAATGTCAGGAAGTTCAATTTGCCGTTCTTGCTGGCGATTTCGTAAACACCTGACTCTCCATTCAAGAATTCCCTCCAGAATTCGTGGGGCACGTAGATCACGGTGTCTATTCTGAATCCATCGATGTCAGCCTCATCTATCCAGAAAGTATAAGAATCCTTCAACGCAGAGATTACTGAAGGGTTTTCCGTGTTCAGGTCATCGAGTCCCGACATCTGATAGTTGAACTTCTGATCCTGGTCGTTGAAATTAGATATGTCAGGTGTCCAGTGATAAATGTTCTCGTCTCTGTGCTCCACAAAATTGTTCAGAGAGAAGGGGTATTGCTCCGGAGAATCCGATGGAACGCTTCCCGAATTCATTTCGAATTCGCCGTCCACGAA
>NZ_JFHJ01000717.1:0-2449 GCF_003666285.1 Mesotoga sp. HF07.pep.5.2.highcov
GAGGCTGTGGGAACCCAGAAAGTCTACCATTTTTCCGTAATGACGACACTTGGAGCTTACAATCTCGAATTCGAAGAAGATTCAAAGAAGTGGTACAGCTATACTCTTGGGGGTTGATTATCTTGAAAGGAATTCCCTATGTATCCCATATAGATATGGATGCGTTTTTCGCAAGTATAGAGCAGGCGGCAAATCCAACTTTAAAGGGCAAACCGATAGCCGTAACGGGAATCGGAAAGAGGCATTCGGTAGTGACTTCGGCGAGTTACGAGGCTAAGAGATTCGGGGTCAAATCTGGAATGGCCTTCTTCGAGGCTGTTAAGCTCTGTCCCGATCTGATAGCTGTTGGAGTACAGTCAAAGAAATACGGCTATGTCTCGAAAGAGATCATGAAGATGTTGACGTCGGTATCGCCCAGGGTAATGGTTGCAAGTGTGGACGAGGCTTATCTAGACCTGAGCTTTCACACCAGGCTGGAGGAATCCATAAATAGATTTATTTCCTTTAAAAGAGATTTGAAAGAGAGATTTGGAATAACGGCCTCCGTTGGAATATCGGTAAACCCGATAATATCTAAAATCGCAAGTGATTATTCAAAGCCAAATGGGTTTGTAGTTGTCAAAGATGGTATGGAAAGAGAGTTTTTGAACGAGATACCCGTGAAAGACGTTCCGGGAATCGGAAGACACACACTAATAAAGTTGGAATCTATGGGGTACAGAACGACAGGGGAGCTTTTAAAAGGGTTGGATGACTCTCCGATGGATCTTTACACAATGTTTGGGAACGCCTTCATGGGTTTTCTCCAGAGCCTTAAAAACAACAGGTTTTCCAGAAAGGAGTTTTTCAAAGAAGAAAGACCAAAATCTGTGGGTCATTCAATGACACTTTCGGGAGACATAAGCGATTTCGATCTCATAGTTAGAGTAACTAATTTCCTGGCGGCAAGGGTAATCTACAGAATGGGAAGATACAAGATGGAAGGTTCCGGTATCAGTCTCTTCTTGAGATATGCAGATAGAAGCTCCAAGGCTCTTTCAAAGAAGTTGAGTTTCACAATTTCATCGATAAAGGATATTACGGAGATCACCCCCTGGCTTATCAGATCAATCTGGAACGGTACATCTGTGAGGGCAATAGGGATATCGTGCTGGGCCCTAAGCGAAAAGAAGAATCAAAGACAGCTCTCTCTCTTTGAAAAAGAAAAAGAACTTCTGGAAACTGTGCTGGAAATAGAGAAGAAGTTTGGGGAATACGCTATATTCCCGGGAAATATACTATTCCTTCCCGACATCAGAAAGCTTGAGAAACCTTCTGATCTCCATTACCAGGGCTTCTGCCGTCGCGAGGTTAGTTGCTAACGGCTTATTGTGAACATCGCACACTCTTAGAAGCGCGCTTACATCCGGTTCATGAGGTTGAGCCGTTAGCGGGTCTCTCAAAAAGATGACGAAATCGATTTCATCGCTGGCAACCAGGGAGCCTATTTGAAGATCTCCCCCCAAGGGGCCTGATTTGAAGGAAGTGAGCTCTAGTTTCACTTTTTCCCTTAGGATGTTACCGGTCGTGCTGGTTGCAAAAAGGGCGCACTTTTTGAAGACATCTACGTGCTCCCTTACGAACATTATCAGATCTATCTTTTTCTTATCGTGAGCTATTAAAGCAATTCGTGGTTTTTCGCTCATGGCTACCTCCGTCATCTGACAAGAAGATGATAACACATTCGGGCCATCGAAATTTCAAGCGGTTAGCTGAGGTGAGTCGATCTGTCCCTTTCATTTAACGAGATAACACTATACGGAGAGGCAATAACAGACCCGGAATCAACTGTCCGGGGAGGATTTTTTAGAGTAATGATTTTCGGTTACAGAAGTGCAAGGGAGACAGAGGAGATCTTCGATATCCGTTTTGACGAAAGGAATTCAAAAAGAGTCTTTGCCGAGATATATAAAGGTTGCTATCTGTTGATCAGAGGTGAGGTAAGGGTAAGAAAGAGCGTATATATAAGGCTCAGAGATTTCACTGTAACAACCAGACCTCACGACAGAGACCTAGACATAGACATTCCAAGAATACTGATACATCTAAGGAGCGATTACTTCTGAAAGGTTTCGTAGTATTTACTTCTGAGTTCAGTGAAGATCGATCTATCGACTACAGTCTTGAACTCTTCTATTTCGATGAGAAGATACTCGTCGCCTACCCTGTCGGTTATTTTCACGTACTCTATTTTCGGAAAGCAGCCTTCTTTTCTCAGCAAAGAGACGTGGATATGCATAAGGTTTGGAAGATAACCCCCACCACCGAGAAGGCCGAGAACTTTCAGCCTTTGCTCGGAAGGATCGATCATATAAATCCTTCTCTCCTCTTCGGTACTTACTGTCCAGGTGAAGTTTCTCGAATCAAGGAGACCGCTGAAGAAATCCTCAATTAACTTCGCAATAAAATC
>NZ_JFHJ01000425.1:0-2834 GCF_003666285.1 Mesotoga sp. HF07.pep.5.2.highcov
AGCTTCCTCGAATATACATTTGGCAATTTGAGTGAAAGTGAATTACTGTCGAGACTTCTTCAAAGGGATGATGTGAGAGTATTCAAGGGGATCCATGAGATCCCTAGGTAATGTTTTCCTCTTTTAGCATCAAAGGTACGACTGAAATAGTGATTGCTGTATTCACTATCGTGCCCGTTGAGAGCATTCTGCTTAGAAAGAGAGAAGTCTCAGCGGCACGTTATTTGAGAGCCAAATTCCGTCGAAGAGTCAACTGTGTTCAAAAGAATTGCGGGACATAATTTTGCGTTTATTTCAAAAAACTTATATTGTACTGGATCATTTGCGTAGTTAATTGAGGAGTCAAGCATTGGGCAAGGAGAGCTTCGGGCAATGTCAGGAGGTAGTTCCTCTTCTATTATGTTCCGCTTAGCTTTGATTCACGATCTCGGGGTCGATGACAACCGTCACTTTTCTTAGATTCACTCCCTGACAGGAGGTTACAGATACTGCTAGGAGAAGTCTCGGGAAAGCTGGCAAAAGGCCTGGATTTTCGACTTCTCTCGAAGTCTTTACCAGAGGGCCTTTTCTTTCGTATAAGCTGAACAGATTGAGCATTATCTAAATTGAAAGAACGGAATGATATGAGAGATCTTCTGTGATTCTTTGGACATACAGTCTATATTTCCAATGAAAGACCATCATATGCGACAGCAATTCCGAAGCGGACGTAGAACCGTTCGAGTTCACCCTGCGTTGGATTAGGATAGTGGGAGAAGTGATGCGCGTAAATCTTGGTTGTGTCGTCCATTATTCCGTTTTTTCTCATTGTTTCCACTGTCGAGACCACCTGTTCTGCAGTTTGATGATATGGGAATGTGACCTCTTTCATGAATCCCAGAGTTGAGTCTATCGCTACCAGATCCAAAGGAGAGTCTAAGAAACTCTTTATCAATTTTAGTGAAAACTCATCTAAAGGACCTGTATCAGTGGCATAGAAGAAGGATTTACCCTTCTTCTTAATCAAAAATAACAGAGCCTGTTCACCTTCCTTCACTTTGTGGACAGCTGGAATAGGTATCACGCTATAATCGTTAAGCACAGTTTCTTTGTAAGCTTCTGCCATTAACAAAATAGTTTTGTCGGGATCAAAGTACACTGAATCCGAAATCAACGACAGAACAGTCGAATTCGCTAGCACACTCATCGGAGAAAGTCTTTCATACGAAGCATTGTATCTGTCCATTCTGTAACCAAAGTTAGGCAGATATAGATGGTCTGAATGAGAATGAGTTATTAGAAGGGTTCTGACATTGAAAAGTGTGCTCCCGGTCTTCTGAGCGCCGGCCATAATGTTTGGCCCAAAATCAATCAACAAGTCATCATTAACAAGAACGGCCGAGGTCAAACGGAAGTTGTCTGGACCGGCCTCTCTGACCTTTCTACAATTGTCGCAATCACAGAACACGTTGGGATGTCCCTCATAAGCTGCAGTTCCAAGAAATAGGACTCTCATTTTTCCCCTCCAAATGGATGATTGTTGAAAATTATCATTGTGGATAAGTAACAAAATGCCAATACAGATTGGGAATAGAAAACCTCATTCCCGGCAAAAAAAGCTTGCAATATAAACACTCTTATGGAATCATCTGGTTTTTCTTCGAATCAAAGGAGATTCTTTCCATAAGATTGGTCAAAGAAGACCCGCCAAAGGATCCCAGTATTTTGGCTACTCCATGTCCAGCATGGCCCTTCGAAATCGATCGGCTCAAAGAATAGGTTGAGCCTTACTTCATTACGCGATGGATTTCCTATTGGTCGTTGTATTCACAGATTCTCTGCCTTTCAAATCGTATCTATATAACCAGCACTGACCAACCGTCGGCAGCTGAACAAATAATCAGAGCGAAGCGTCTCTAAGAGACTCCTCGATTCGTCTATGCATAGTGACTAACCGATTTCATGGTAACTGGGGTTTTCAAAGAATCAAGTTCATACTTTAGGAGATTCATGCACTTCTTTCTATGTGGTTGAAACCAAAACTCATTTTGATGAAACTTTCTGTCCCTCCGGCCATATACCATGACATTTCATAAGCAGATTTCGCTTGACATCTCGCAAAGCAAAGTGCATCTCAGATCTTCAGCGGGACACGATCCTGTTCTTTCCTGTGTTCTTTGCTTCATACATCAGAGTATCCACTTCAAGCAAGAGATCATTAACCGATTCATCACTCCATTCGGCAACTCCAATGCTAATAGTCACAGGTATTTCGTTAGTTCTCTTGAGTGACTCACTTATTCTCTGCGCAGTGGAAAAAGCTCCCTCAACTCCTGTTGAAGGAAGCAAAATAACGAATTCCTCTCCCCCATACCGAAAGGCGTAATCAATCTTCCTGATACTGGATATAATAAGCGAGGAAAGAGATTCGAGAATTCCATCACCCTTCTGATGACCGAAAGTATCATTGATGACTTTAAAATCATCAATATCCAGCATGATTATGGATAGCCTGTTGCCATATCTCTTGGCTCTATTGATCTCGTACTCAACTATTTCAAACATCTTCTTTTGATTCATCAGCCCAGTCAGCGAATCGGTTTCAGCCCTTTCCTTCAACAACTGATTTGCAGATGAAAGCTGACTTTGCATTTCTAATAGTTCTTCGTTCTTTTGGACTATCAATCTGTTCGCTTCATCGAGTTGTCGATTTCTCCTTGCCATACTTTCGATTTCTTTGAGTTTTTGCATCGTGGAGAAGGATGATTGCAACTTTGCGACCATTCTCGCTTCCTCTTCTTTGAAAATCTCTGCGTTCAGCTTAGATATTTCTCTATGGGTTTCCAGAGCTCCTT
>NZ_JFHJ01000010.1:0-3908 GCF_003666285.1 Mesotoga sp. HF07.pep.5.2.highcov
AGGCTTCTAACAAACTTTCTCATTCGAATCCCCGGCCGACAGAATCGATTCTTTCTCTTCTAATACTGTAAGACTTCTCTATTAGTGAGTAACCGAAATCAATCGCCTGGGCATTCATTTCAACATATTTCGCTTTAATGTGTTTCGTCATGGCCTCTTTAAGGGACTGAGTAGTCACGAAACTTCCCGCTCTGGCTATTAGGCCCAATCCGACCATGTTTGCTGGAAGAGTGCTGCCGAATTTTTTTTCAGTAAGCTCGGTGACTGGTTTCTGAATAATCTTTCTGGTCATTCTTACTCCTTCTTTTGGAATAGAACTGACCATGGTGGAGTCGACTATCAGTACTCCGTTCACATGTAAGAGAGGGACATGAGCGTTTACAGCCGTCTGATGCATCGAGTAAATTAGTTCGAAGGAATGAGCTTTGGGATAGTCGATTGGTTCACTGTTAAAAAGCACGTCACAATACGAGAGTCCGCCCCTCACCTGAGCCCCGTAGGATTGGGTTTGAACTACCCAATTTCCTTGAATAATTAGGGCTTCGGCAAGAATTATTCCCATCAAAACGTTGCCCTGGCCCCCAATACCCGAAATCCTTACTGAATGAGGTTGTGTGAACGCTTGCTTCATCCATTGTCACCTCTTTCTGCCTTCATCAATTCCTCGATCTTTTTTCTGTAGCTATCGCTGTATGTATCAGCATTCTTGTTTACGAATTCACCGGCCACGATTTTATCGGCCAATTCCTCTGGAGACATTGTCCTGGCCTTGTTAATTTGCACTGTGTTCTTCTTGAAATAGGCAAGCATGTCTTCAGGTTGTGACATGGCGTTGTATCTACCGTAGTATGTGTGACAGTTGGTCATTATTTCTACTACTGCCATACCTTTGTGATCGAGGGCCCTCTGAATGAACTGAACCATCTGCGCATAGTGAAAGACGGTTGATCTTGCGACGTATGTTGCTCCCGAGGCAAGTGCCAGATTGACAATGTCAAATGAGTTCTCTACATTGCCGTACGGAGAAGTCGATGCGATTTTCTCATGAGGTGTGGTTGGAGAGTACTGCCCCCCGGTCATTCCATATATATTGTTGTTGAATATTATCACCGTTATATCCATATTCCGTCTGCAAGCATGAATGAAGTGATTTCCGCCAATTGCGAGCATATCTCCGTCCCCACCCATCACAACAACTTTAAACTCAGGTCTGGCAAGCTTGACCCCCGTTGCAAACGCTATTGCTCTACCGTGAAGAGTATGCATAGTGTTGAAGTTAAGATAGCCCGTTACCCTTGAAGAACAACCAATTCCCGAGACAACAGAGACTCTGTCTGGATCGAGAGCATTTTTGTCGACAGCATCTATGAATGCTTTCATAATGACACCGTTCCCACAACCGGGACACCAAACGTGAGGCATTCTATCCTGCCTCAAATACTTAGTTAGCCTTGCAATAGCCATGATTTCCTCCCATTCATTTCGTAAATTGTGTCATCGTGACATTTGTTTTTTCAAACATGAACTCGGTCAATGGGTCAGGATATCCCTCAGAAAAAACGACCCTCTTTATTCCCGCATTTATTATAAGTCTGGCGCAAATCGAACACGGACGATGAGTTACATAAATAGTTGATCCATTGGTCGCTATTCCAAATTTCGCTGCTTGTGCAATCGCGTTTTGTTCGGCATGGGCCGCATAGCAAATTTCCTGGTTTTGACCGGAAGGGATTCCAAGAGCGTCTCGAATGCACTCGGTTTCATCGCAGTGTGGAAATCCCGAAGGTGGCTGGTTATAACCCGTAGACAGTATCCTGTTCTCCCTAACAATCAAAGCTCCGACCTTCCTGTGGTGACAGCTGGACCTTTCCCGAACCTGGTAGGCAAGTCTCATGAAATATGAATCCCAGCTCTCCGCTTTACTTTCCGGTTTGTGTGTGGAGAAACCCTTAAGAAAATCCGACAGATCTTCTGCAGACATCACATCATTCCCTTCAGAAGTTCAATATGATTATTCTCTTCTTTAATAATCCTCTTAAGGGCATCTGCTGTGGTAAATCTTGCGTTTTTTTGAATGCTTTCGTAGAATGCTATGCTTTTCTTCTCAGCTTCAATTGCAAGAGAAATTATCTTCTGATAATCGGAATTGCTCATAGAATCATGAAGACTTCTGGAGAAAACACTACCATTTGCCAGGTCTTCAACGTATGCCCTTGAGTCATCCCAGTTTATGAGTTCGAGGGACTCCTCTTCGAATTTCCTTAGCAGAAACTTGAATGTTTCCGCATGTCCATCTTCTTGCTTCGAAAGATATCTAAAGAGTGAACGCTTACTTTCATCATCAACGTTTTCTGCAAGTTCCCTGTAAAAGCTTACCCCGGCTTCTTCGACTTTCACTGCCAACTCGAGTATTTCATGTGGAGAAAGCAATCACCATCTCCTCCTTGATATCGATAAGCTTCTCCAGAACGCTTCTAGAAAAGTCCATTCCATTATCGTTCAATCTTATTCGACTGTTATCTGGCGAAAGGTAGTCACCAAGATGAGCTCTAAGCTTGGAGACCAAAGTATTATTCAACTCATCGGGAAGTTCCAGCTTTGATAAATCAACGCCTTCCACCAGTCTTAGTCCCATAAAAAGCGTTTCAAAAACCTCTTGAATGACTGAGTTCGCCCTCAATTCAAGAACCGGTCTCCTTCGAAGATTAACGAGATATCGATACTCAAGGAGATCCGAAGTATTCACGTACCTCTTTCTATCGAAGTGGCTACCGGCTGAAACGCCAAAGCCCATATATTGCTCGTTTCGCCAATACTTGAGATTATGAAGACACTCACGACGTCCTCTCTCCCATGATGAGATCTCATATCTACTGAACCCCATTTTGCTTAAAGAATCAAGAATAATATCGTGAAGGCCTTCTACTATTTCTTGTCTCGGTAAATCAATGATATCATCATGGACAAGCCGCATCAATTTAGTTTCGTGGTCAGAATCAAAAACATAGTACGATACATGATCCGGGTTTATGGCGCTAATCATTTCAAGGTTTCCGGCAACGTTGCTTTCGTTTTCTCCAGGTAACCCCAGAATGAAATCGAGATTTAGGTTTTCAAAGATATCTCTGCTGGCCATCAGTCTGTCTCTGAGATTCTTAGGGACGGGTCTATCGCATCGTTCGAGGATCTCCCTTTCCGATGATTGTATACCGATCGAGAGCCTGTTGAATCCAATATCCCTCCACTGCTTAAGGTTTTTTATATTGAGTTCCCAGGGGTTGGCCTCTATTGTAACCTCCACTGGCGCGGCATCAAATGAGCAGGAAATGAACGACATCAAATCCCTAAGAAGCTCGACAGGATATAAGGAAGGCGAACCTCCTCCAAAGTAAAGAGTCTCAACCCTCTCTGAAGCTGGATACATTTCTACTTCCTTCTTCAGCAAGTCGTTGTATTGTCGTACGAGATCACCATCATACTCAACCGTGCAAAAATCGCAGTATGAGCATCTCCTCGCGCAAAAAGGAATATGGATATAGAGTCCCATGCCCATCAGAAAATAAGCCTCATGAAGATCCCGTTGAGATTGAAGTTTGTTACCGAGATTCCAGCAAAGATTGAATCATCACTCCCAAGTTTCGAGATAAGTAACTGAGCGTCAATTCCACGCATGCTCACCATTACTGTAGGAGAAAGCATAAGCCTCAAATCGCCTGCGGGAACAATAAAGCTGCCTGCGAAGGCCAGTCCGGGATCGAAGGACAAGTAGTTCATTCCTATACCTATACCATATCCAACCTCGCCTAGCGAGTCGTTTGTTTTAAGGTCAACAGTTGCGACAACATTGCTTTCCATGTTTCTAATTCTAAGACTTCGCTCATATTCTTTTGCATAAAGGTATAGACCAA
>NZ_JFHJ01000254.1:0-719 GCF_003666285.1 Mesotoga sp. HF07.pep.5.2.highcov
GCTGGCGCGAGGAAGTGATGCCCGGAAGAGCATCCGGGGAAGTGATGCTGGCGCTTAAGCGCCAGGAGGCAAAAACCAAAGAAAAAGAGCAAGCAAATTAAAGTGATCTGATCAGAACGAACTTATTCTGTCACTGAAATGTTCCTGTTCAGGATCTGGGCTTCGAAAGACCGAGGGTAGAGGTCAGTGGTAAGAGGTTGGAAAGAGCAAAGGAACTGGTTGGCCGTTGGACGGTTATCCGTTCGTCGTGGAGAGCCGTGAAGCAATAGCATTAAGATTCCGACCAGGAGCTTTGTCGGAATGACGGAATTGGGCGTTTTCGGAATAACCGTTCTTGGTCAAACCATTATTCATAGAGTAGAGAGAAGGGAAAAGCAAAGAGGGCAGGTAAGGTTCCGCGATATTGAAAAGCTCTTAATCCCCTCTCGAGAAGGGTGTCGACGGCTCCATCGTCGACGTGGTGTGTGCACATCAAGAACGGACCTCATTTTCAGTCATGACGGAATTCTTTACCAAGAACGAGCAACCTGGACGCGCAGCGACGGAACGAAGAACCGGTATTCTTGGCGGGGACGGTGGACCGTTGACGAGCAACGCGGTTTTCATCAGCGTACTGGGGTTCTTAGGATCATCGAGATGCTGAAACAAGTTCAGACGGATTGTAAGGTTTTCAGAGCGTTCTTGATCTTCATACCTCTGTCCTCTAACCTCTAGGTTTT
>NZ_JFHJ01000333.1:0-4267 GCF_003666285.1 Mesotoga sp. HF07.pep.5.2.highcov
CTATATAAGCAATGGACCTTTCTATCTGTCGAAATTCGACTCGACTTCCAACTACATGGAATTGAGAGCTTTCAGAGATCCCGACTACCCTTACGAAGACACATACTGGATAGAGGAACTGAAAGCTGTAAGGATGCAGATAGACAGCTTGGAAACGCCTGCCTTTGTGGCTAAGGGCAGCGATCTTCCTGTAAGTGTTTACGTCTCGGAAGTCACTTATCCAATAGATGAGGCTGTTCCCGCAACAACCGGAAAGGTGACTCTGTCCCTGATAGTTGGACAGGAGGCAAGGGAGTTCGAAGCCGCAATGACCGAAGCCGGATTGTTCGAGTGCGTGATACCGGCGAGTGCTATTGAGGATCTCGGCGCAGGATCGTACGACATCATGGCAATTGCCGAGTTAGAAGGGGCCATTCCCGCTTCTGCTTCGACTTCTATAGTAATCTACTGATAAGGTTCAAGTTGAAGAGGCAGTGTCTACTACGACACTGCCTCTTCTTTCATTTGTCCTGTACAGCGACTAAAGATGGAGTGGAAGTCTACAAACCCACCAGATGGACTTCTCGTGCACAGTCTGTTTTTTTCAAACTGAATAAAGCCTTCTGAAATATCAGTAATTCAGTCAAAAGAGAATCGAACCAAAAACAATCGTGAAGTCTAATTGAAGGCAGCAGCAGCGGTTTCCAGTGGATAAACTCTTTTGACAAGTATATTTTTCGAGTAAAGAGACAAAACTCCTTCCTTTGAAAAGCAACTGGAGAGAATAAATTCACCCTGAAACGCGACTTTATAGGCAATCTCGGGTGCTTCTGCGTGAAAATCTAAAGAATGGCTGAAACTACTCCTTAGATCCTCTTATTTTTTTCAAGAACTTCTCCACATCTTCGGAAGGGATTTCGAGGTAACCGGGTTTGGCACCGGAAAGGAGGGTGATCTGAGCCAGAAACTCCAGCGTCTCGAGCTTTGCATATGCCTCTTCAATACTACTTCCGCCGACTGTAACACCGTGGTTTCTCAAAACGAAGGTTCGCGAGCCCAGCTTCAAACCCTCGTCGAATATCTCCGCAAAATCATCCGTACCAGGCATTCTGTAGGGAAGATAGGTTATCGGAGCCAGCATGAGCGCAGTTTCAGGAAGAACATTCACAGGAAACTTCTTCTGCTGAACTGCGATAGTGGTCGCGTAAACGGGATGAGCATGGAAAACGGAAACCACGTCTTCACACTCTCTGTAAATCTTCAAATGCATCCTGTATTCCGATGATGGTTCGCGCCTCCCACTAACTTTCCTTCCATTCAGATCTACCTCGACAAGATCCTCTTCCGTGAGAAAGTGCTTCACCATTGTTGTGGGGGTAATCACAAAATGATCTCCATTTCTAACGCTCATATTTCCACCGGTACTCTCGGTAAGTCTTCTGTCCCATGCCAGCCTCGCGAAAAGGACCAGCTCTTTTCTCAAATCCATAGTGACCTCCATTTTGTTCTATATTTTGCTCCATATATAGCATGAAATAACTATAAGTCGATTCTATTATAGCCAGTCACGCTACACGTGACCATCAGGCTTTGCCTCAGTCTCCCCTTCGGCGGGATGCATTGCACTAAGGGGCATCAGATGACGCAATGACGGCAAGCCTCTAAAGAAGTGATGCTGGGAAGAACATCCCATGAAGTGATGCCCGGAAAAGCGTCCGGGGAAGTGAGGCTGTTACTCAGGAAGTGACGCTGGCGCTCACGCGAGGAGGCAAGAAACAAAGAAAGAGAGGTTTGGGAGCGAGATCCTTTGCAGGACCCCTGTACGATGATGAAAACCATGTTGCCCGTCAACGGTCCTCCGCCAAGAAAACCGGTTCTTCGTTGTTCGTTTTTTGAACCAGATCCCGGATCAAGTCCGGGATGACAATTTGAGGGACTTCCCAAACCCGCTGCCCGGATAACTTTCTCAGTTACGGTAAAACCCTGAATTGATGAGCCGGGTCTGTTCGCGAAACCCCAGAATCGAGACCCGAGATCCACTACTAATTCCGTCATTCTGAACTTGTTTCAGCATCTCGATCCAAAGATTCGCTGTATGCTTAAGAGCAAGAACCCGCTGGTCGCTGATGAAAACCGCGTTGCCCATTAACGGTCCTGCGTCCTCCGCCGAGAAAAGACCGGTTCTTCGTTCCGACGCCACGCGTCCAGGTTGTTCGTTCTTGGTAAAGAATTCCGTCATGACTGAAAATGAGGTCAGTTCTTGATGTGCACACACCACGTCGAAGATGGAGCCGTCGACACCCCTCTCGAGAGGGGATTAAGAGCTTTTCAATATCGCGGAACCTTACCTGCCCTCTTTGCTTTTCCATTCTCTCTACTCTCTGAATAATGGTTTGACCAAGAACGGTTATTCCGAAAACGCCCAATTCCGTCATTCCGACAAAGCTCCTGGTCGGAATCTTCATGAATTGCTTCACGGCTCTCCCGGCGAACGGAGAACCGCTCAACGTTCAACCAGTTTCTCTTGATCTTCCGACCTCCGACCTCGGTCTTACAACTCACAACTTGGAACTTGCAACTGGTTTTTTTGCTCTTCCGACCCCCAGCCCGCTACCCCCGACCCCGGTTTTTCAAAGATCCACTATCTTCCCCGGATTGAGTATGTTGTTTCGATCAAAGGCCATTTTTATGCCTCGAATTAGATCAAGTTGAGCTTCGTCTACTATTGATGCGAGGTATTTCTTCCTCTTTATACCTATACCGTGTTCTCCGCTTATGCAGCCCCCTAACTCTGTGGTTTCATCAAAGAGCTCTTTTTCGGCCAGCGGGAGATTTCTGTTCCACTCTTCCTGAGTAAGATCTCCCTTTATAAAAGTGACATGGACATTTCCGTCTCCTGCGTGGCCAAAGGCAATCATTTCGAGTCCGCGCTTCTTTGCGATCTCTTCAGACCTCTTTATTAGCTTAGGTATATTCGCCATCGGAACGGAGACGTCTTCCATGCTGTGCACCGGGCTTATTGCGGCCAGTGCCTCCGCAATCGACTTTCTGGCCTTCCATAGTTTGTCTCTCGTATTCCGGTTGTCTGCCACAAAGGCTTCAAGCCCGCCCGCTTCGATAGCGGCTTCTCCGAGTTTGACGTAATCGTCGAATATCGAATCCTTGCTGTTGCCTTCGACTTCTATTATCAGATGAGCTCCGGCGTCAGCGTACGGAAACTCGATGTTCAGGAAGCTGCAGGTCGCCCTTATCGACGAGCCGTCCATAAACTCCAGAGAAGTAGGGACAACACCTGAACCGCTCATCAATCCAGGTACTGCTGCAATTGCCGTATCGATATCCGGGTATGGTACGAGCAAGGCCACTGAATACTTTGGCTTTGGCAGCAGCCTCAACGTTATTTTCGTGACAATTCCAAGCGTGCCTTCAGATCCGACCATGAGATGGACGAAGTCCAGGCCGCTGACATCCTTCAGTCTTTTTCCTCCAAAGAATGTGACCTCGCCTGAGGGAAGGACTACCTCAAGGCCGTAAACATGGTAACCTGTCGGTCCATATTTCATGACTTTGTTTCCTCCGGCGTTTTCCGCAACGTTGCCCCCGATCGAGGAGCTCTCGCTGCTGCAGGGATCACCTCCGTAAACTAGGTTATGCCTGTCTGCCAGTTTCTGAATTTCGCCGGTTATCACTCCCGGTTCGACGGTAATCATCATATTTGCTTCGTCGAACTCGAGAATTCTGTTCATCTTCTCGAAGCTCATGACGATTCCACGGCATGAAGGCACCGCGCCTCCCGAAAGGCCCGTTCCCGCACCTCTTGGGGTAACTGGAATCAAATGCCTGTTTGCGAATTTCATGATCTCCGACACTTCCTGAGTACTTACAGGGAATGTGACAACCTCCGGTTTTACGGCTCTCAGTTCGGCCGTCTCGTCTCTAGAATATCTATCCAGTGACTCCTCATCGTATTTGACTGGGATCTTGAGTAGTGCTTGAAGCTCTTCTATCAGGCCCGCGTTAAGACGTCCGTAATTCATCTCTTCACCTCCGACTCAAGGGACTTTGCAAGTTCGTTCAGAATCTCGACAGCGTCTCCAACAAGCCCAATATCTGCGAAGTTGAAAATCGCAGCGTTCCTGTCTCTGTTTATCGCAACGATGAACTCTGCGGTTTGCATCCCCGCAATATGCTGAACGGCGCCGGAAATACCCGCAGCGATGTAGATCTTCGGTTTAACTGTATGGCCGCTCAATCCGACCTGAGCTTCGTGTCCTATCCACTTCGAATC
>NZ_JFHJ01000644.1:0-5502 GCF_003666285.1 Mesotoga sp. HF07.pep.5.2.highcov
GAAATTCACCCATCGCGACTGCGGAGCAGTACACAGGTCTGAATGAGCCAGGTTCATGATCCTGAGCTGGTACATATACTATTCTCTGATCGGCCAGATCGTTATCGTCTGAATGAGCGACAATCATCGATCCATCTGCACTAGCACCTTTCGTTACAATCAAAGTCGTACAGGCCATTGAACTACTCACAGAAACTAAAAGAAGAACAAGAAAACATTTTCCCAGAACTTTCACGGCACCTCACCTCTTCTCTCTTAAGAAAAATGGAGACTATTCCAGATAGAATAATCTTCAGGAATAATCTATGTGAGTCTCTAATCTCAAGCTCATCATTGGTGGAGAAGACGAAAATTCGGCTGATGAATCAAAGCATCTTCGAACCGATCGACTACATTTCTGTGTCGGCTGTGAGTCTTTCCAAACTGCTTCTTCCTAATGGGAGAAGGGGCAAACCAAACATAATCGTTTTTTGAAGATGATTCCGAACCAGGTTTTTGAAATCTACACAACAATACTAAATCAAGACCATAAATCGAAGGCATTCTCAAATCTCGGATGTTTCAAATCTGTTTTGATTCGACTGAACAGAGAATTGCGAAATCGATGGAACAAAAGGGAGTGAATCAAAGATCTCTGAGCGATTCTCCGTGCTCACGACTGATTCTTGTGACTTTGATACTAATATACTCCCGCAGGTTTGAAATCCAAAGGAAAAATTGATTCTTTTTCTTTGCTCCGCACTCTCTTAGAAAGTGTTACTAAAATTCGACCGGTGATAGTATATTTGAGCTATATTGAAAGTCAAATCACTTTGATTTTTGTTTAGGGAGGCACTTAATGGATCGAAAGGGAATTTTCAGGAAGAGAAAACCGCCGCTCGGTTCCGTTCCTGGGACTCTTAGTATAGATGAAGAATCACCATTTCCAAAGATCAGTCTCATTGAATTTGACAGAGATTACTTGAAAGAAGAAATAATTCGAAACGTAGAGAATCTGGCGTCGGTCATCTCCGCTACCGACAGAGTCCACTGGATTGATGTGCAGGGATTAGGAGACGAAGCGACAATCCGAAAGCTGGGTGAAGTCTTTTCTCTCCACCCGCTGGCTCTCGAAGATATCACAAATGTTCCGCAGGTTGCAAAGGTTGAGGAGTATGACAATTGCTTGTTTGTTTGTCTTCCCATGATGCGAATGGAAGAAGATTCAGTTGTTTATGAACAGATGAGTCTCTTCTTGGGCGAGACTTTTGTACTTACGTTCCAGGAGAGGTACGGGGACGTTCTCGACCCCGTTAGAAACAGAATGCGGAGGAACTCAAGAATAAGAAGTATGGACAACGATTACACTGCATATGCAATATTGGACACAATCGTGGATAACTACTTTCCAGTCTTGCAAAGTATCGGCAGTGAACTTGAAAAACTTGAAGAAGAGTTAGTTGAGAGCATCTCCAGAGAAAAGCTTAAGGATCTATATCTAATGAAGCAAAAATTAGCCCAATTGAGAAGGCTTGTGTGGCCTACCAAAGATGTTATAGGGCGAATCTCCAGAGAAGAAAGCGAGTACTTCAAAGATCAGACTGTTCTTTATCTTAGAGATGTTTACGATCACATAATTCAGTCACTGGATATGCTTGATATCAGCAGAGAGCTCTCGTCAGAGCTCATGAACTTATACCTCTCTTCCACAAGTAACAGATTGAATGAAATAATGAAAGTGCTGACAATTATCTCCACTATCTTCATACCACTATCCTTTATCGTCGGAATCTATGGGATGAATTTCGTTTACATGCCAGAGCTTTCCTTAAAGTGGGGATATCCCGTTGTTCTTATTGTCATGGGTGTAGTGGTTTTCATAATGCTCTTGTTCATACGCAGAAAGGGATGGTTCAGGAAATGATTCCCCACTTGTAGTTATCTTTGTGGGCAAACTATTGGCAGGTCTTCCGGAAAGGGAGAAAAGTTCGCTTATATGATATGGAGAGAACGCTTTCTATCACGAGAGGTTTTGTTGGATCATCTTGGGACGGATTTCAAAGAGAGATATACCCTTCTTGCGCAAGGGCTAGCGCTTATTTATTAATCTAAGATATTTTCAGGTAGCTTGAGTATAATTTAGATCTTAACAAAGAACCTGTATCATTTCCGATTAAGCAAAAAACTAGATACTTAATTTTGCCTTTGAGCCATTGGTTCACAATGTTATGCGAAGATCTCTGGCACGGCGTTCATTCAGTCAAGAGAAAAGCCCTTTCCAACGAGAGAAAGGCAACAATCTACAACATCGCCATCGTACAGCCTTCCGGCTCCCTCTGTAAGTTCAGTAATTGCTGTTGATGTTTCGTGAGCAGGTCTGTAAGGTCTGTGAGAAACGATGGCTTCAAATACATCGGCAACGGTGACAATCCTGGTTTCAAAGGGAATGTCTTTGCCTTTCAAGCCATGGGGATAACCCGAGCCGTCTAATCTCTCATGGTGCTTCCTGACAATGCTTGATATTGGCCAGGGCAGATCAATTCTTTCTAGCATTTTGAAACCGGCTTCGCTATGGCTCTGAATAAGGAACCACTCGTTTTCGGTGAGCCGGCCCGGCTTACTAAGAATTTCAGTTGGGACAGAAATCTTTCCAATATCATGAAGCAAAGCGCCTTCTCGCACCGTGTCTATTTGTTCCGGACCTAGACCCATCTCGGTAGCAATGGCTGTTGCAAGTTTGCTCACCCTTCTTTGATGACCTGCCGTGAAAGGGTCTCTTACTTCAACAACTGTAGAAAGAGTTTCTATAAGACCTCTAATAGTTTTTTGAGCGGATTCCTGAATCACATCTTCGAACTTGAGGCCACTTAGGCAGTATACGGTGGCCGTCACCTTTCCTGCTAGTGATGAATCTTCGATCCTCTTTACTGCGGCCTCGACCAAAACAGATTGTCCATTGCTTTTGTTTATAGAGAAGAGGTGTCTTTCACCAATTTCTTGACCCGCGGATGGTTTCTCGCTCCTCGAGTCAGACTGGTTTTCAAGAAAGTAGTTGATATTCTTTCCTATCAGGCCGCCTCTTTCTCTTCCTAACAGAATTTCAGCCGCCTTGTTGACAAACACGATTTTTCCGTTTTCATCAACCGAAATCACCGCTTGATCGATAGTGCCTGCCAAGTACCTTGCCGACAACAGTTCCATTCGAAGATTCATTTCGGCGGAGACTTCTTTATGTACACTTATCAAATCTCGATCAGAAAGTGGCTTTATCAACACCTCTTCATAGAAGCCTTCTTCAGAAAGAAAAAGCGCTTCCTGTCTCCCGGTTCGGGCTACTCTTATGAGTGCCTTCAAGAATAGGTGGTCGGCCTTGCTCATTGGTCTATCCAGGGGTATGCCCTCTATTACTGGAAGTCGCGCCAGACGATTGATCTCAAATGCGAGGTTTTTTGCCGCCGGGATGATCTTTTCGCGAGACATATCAACAGTGAAAATAGCCATTCCAGAAGTATTCTCTTCAAAAGCTTTTTTGTAAACCCTGAAATGATCGATTTCCGAGAGGATACTGAATGACGTGTTCGAATGCATTGAATGAAGCGTTGAATGGTCATCTATTCCCTGGAAGAACGAAGACGCTGAGGTTTTCTCTCGTTTCGTGAACGATGAACCAATACTTAGACTATTGGTCCTTCTGAATATCTTGATTTCATTGGAGTCGGATTTGTCTGAAGAAGAAGAGACTCTCCAAACTACTCCTTCGTCGTCAACGAAAATATCCTCGCAGTCGAAGAAGGCTTTGTATAGTTTGCCGATCAAGTCCCCAAAGTGCTTTTGTGAAACCGAGTTTTGGAAGACTACTCTACCATTCTTGTTAACAACTACGACCGCTTCATCGATAAGATCGAGACAAAATTGGGCTGAATCCTCCAAAGACAAAACTCATTCATCTCTCATTCTAAAGAAAAATAATAACAAACGTTGGTTCAAAAAATCTTCTCGCCTCTAATAATAACCAGTATTCATCTAATTCTAACACTATTCCAGCGTTTTTTGGAAAGAATAATCAACTGTTTGTTAATGACTTTCTCGTTTGAGTAAACCATCGCACGTTCGATAAATAAATTTAGGCCTTTCTTGGTCATCTTTTTCCAGAGAAGAAGATCTCTTCTATGGCTAAAGCAACACCATCATCATTGTTTGATTGAGTCACATAATCGCAGACGGCCTTCACTTCTGGAAGAGCATTCTCTACAGCTACAGAAAGCCCGACTCTCTTTAGAAGGGGAATATCGGCATAGTGATCGCCGATAAATGCAACTTGCTGACTGGCAAGACCATGATAATTCAGGAAGTCATCGAGTGACAGCCCTTTAGAGACTGAGGCATTAAAAAGAGAAAGAAGTCCCCAGCTGTCAACCTTTGACGCTATTTCTAGACGAACAGCTGTGTCCTCCATTTGCGACCAATACACATCCAAAAAGCCTGCATCATCCGACGCTGATATGAACGAGAAGTTGAAGTCGCCAGTGTATTTAGACGTTAGCCTGCCTAAGATCTCTTTCAAAGATTCAAGATCGCCAGTGATGTCGAGTTGAAGAAGGTTCGCACTCTTAACTACTTCCGTAAGATCGTCCAGTCTCACTATTCTGTTTATGTTGCTTTCTAGGAATGGCAAGTAAGGACTAAGAGCAAAGTCGCCCACATGATACCAGTCAGGAATTTCAGAGGAATCCGTTCTAAGGAGGAGATGACAGTTCAGTATTGATGCAAGAGAAACTGAGTATTCCGTTATCTTTCTTTCTATGCATCGCATGAGGAAGATTTCTCCCTTTCCCTTTGCAAGAAAGGCTCCATTCTGAAGAGCGTGAGGACCCTCAATGTTTAGAACGTCCAGATATTCACGAGCCATTAAGTAGTCACGTCCGGTAAAGATCGCTAGCTTTATTCCTTTTTCCTGAAGCCTCTCGATTGCATTCAAGGCTGATGCGGGAATTCTCTTGGAATTGTCAAGTAACGTCCCGTCTAGATCAAGAATCAGAGCTTTCAGTTTACTTGCATCGATTTCAGTGTGACCAGATCTTCTCAATACTCAATTCCCTCCCTTGCCAAAACTCCTTTAGAATAATAGTGCTTGATTTCTCTCATCTCAGTAACAAGATCCGCTTCTCTAATTATCTCGGCTGGGGCATTCCTGCCGGTCAATACTAGTTCAACCTCTTTCGGTTTCGAAAGCATGAGTCTTCGGATGTCCATTGAAGATACCAACCTGTAATGAAAAGCAATAAAAATCTCATCGAGTATAACGACCCCGAATTCTCTGCTGGAGATTACTTCTCTAGATCTGGCAAGACCTTTTCTTGCAACCTCAAGATCCTTGGTTTCTGGATCTCTAATGATAAAACATTCCCTTCCGAACTGCTCGATGACGATATTTTCAATGTAGTTAGGCAAGGATAGCTCACTGTATCTCATTCCCTTTATGAACTGGCCTATGAAGACTCTCTCACCTGCAAGAGCAGCTCT
>NZ_JFHJ01000178.1:0-987 GCF_003666285.1 Mesotoga sp. HF07.pep.5.2.highcov
CCAGGTCCTGCAAGCGCAACCGTACCAAACGATACCAAACCTATCAAAAGAATTGCGATCATCTTTTTCATCAAACTAACCTCCCTTTACCCATGAAAAAATCGATGTTGAAAATCAATAACCTTCGGGAATCTTCCAAAGTCCCGGGCCACCATCAACGGTAAACTCGCCTTCGGGAATCTTCCAAAGTCCAGGTCCTGCAAGAGTAACTCCACCAAGTGCTATCAATCCAATAAGAAGAATTGCTGCTACCTTTTTCATTCACTTCACCTCCAAAAATCTGCTTGATGAATTTCGTTCCGTTTCAGCACCTTACTCTTAGTGATCTTCTTCTTCAGGTATCTTCCACATACACCGCACCTCCTGGTCAAGTGTTCGAGTGATAAATTACCTTTTGAATCTCTCTCCACCTCTAAAATTTCTTAACAAAACTCAAGCTACTACGAATAAATGTTTGGTCGGATGGACAAGAAGAAAACAACAGCATCTCTACATGAACAAGATAACAACTACATTCTAGAACAAGAGCAATCAAATACGCAAACATCAATAGAAGAAGAATGGAAGTGATAATCAGGTGCAAAAGGTGATAATCGCTGACAAACGACTATGATGAAGCGTAGAACAGATAATCAAACGTAAGAACTATAAATATGACCAAATCATATGCTGTACTATTAATTATAACCTTTGCGAGGCAAGATTAGAAACTGATCTCACAAAAATTAAACTAGTAATTCATGCGAGTGTAAAAATCAAAAATAGAAATCGAAAGTTCGCATTGTCTAATGAGGCGAATACCTTTTATAAGTTTAGCCTTTGCTAGTTTGTTGTGGTTTATAGAGGTAAAAAGAAGCTCCAAAAAACGCCCAATATGCCCGTACCAAATACGATCCAGATGACTGAAAGTTTGAATTTGTAGAGGATATAGAAGGCAGATACCGCTGTAACAATGGTGAAAACACTATTAATAGACTCAATCCCTAT
>NZ_JFHJ01000105.1:0-1598 GCF_003666285.1 Mesotoga sp. HF07.pep.5.2.highcov
GCTTCTCCAAAACCCGGATCCCGAAACAAGTTCGGGATGACAGAGTGAGGAGTCTCACAGGAATGACGCATAGAGAAACTTTCAAAAACCCGTTGTTCGATAACGCAGTGAGAGCTACAGGAAAGCCGCTACTGGACAACGATGTTTGATAATTTTAGGAGACTCCAACGGTTTTCAGGGTCTCCACAACATTCAGCCAGATAGAATTACTTTTTTGTTGTGAAACTCCAAATTGGACCAACTACTGGTTCTGAGCCTTCGTTCTTTGCGGCGATCTTCCAGTAGTATGTAGTATTTGGAAGGAGGCCGATTTTGTTATAAGTGTTCGTAGTTCGATTCGATCTGAAAAGGGAAGGATTGTGGAAAGTAGAAAGGTATAAATCGTACAATACCGCATCCCCGTCGGGATCTCCGCCTTCCCAAGACAAGAGAACTTCAAGATCAGTGTCTTTCGCGTCATTTGCAGGGGAAGGGTTCGAGGGAACGTTGGGGAATGATTTGACCGTTACTGTGAATGTCTTGTCAGATGACGCTTCCTTCTCGTCTTCTGCTTTTATAGTAACTGCAATATCGCCGAGTGGTCCGCTGACTGTCCATTCATAAAGGCTGCCTGAGACGGTTCCCGGTCCTCCAATAAGACTATATGAAAGAAGATGGCCGTCCGGATCTGAACAATAGTTGGCAAGGTTGATCTGGATTAGCTCTCCAATATTCTCGACAATTGTCTCTATGACACCCCATTCAGGCTTGCTATTCTTAATTGGACAGGCCGTAAGAAATAATACAGTAAGCACAAGAACCACCGTCAGGCGAAAACTCTTCATCTCATTATCCTCCACAATCTGAATTAGGAGATGAGAATGCTGCTTAGTCTGAAAAGTGAGTGGTTCTCTAACAAACATCTCCTTATAGATTTTAGAACAGTATCGGCCGATTCAGGCTCTTCTGGCCAGAGTGTTCTTTGCTGATTCCTTGGAGAAGGAGTTAAGATACACGTGTTCCTACGATAAGATCAGCCGAGAAAGAGCATTATAGAGAGTTTGCTGCGCTAACGAGAGACGAGAAATGGAGAAGCCAGTCTTCTGGCGCAGGCCATTCAAAAGGCGATAATCATCGCTGCCAGTGAAGGCTTCGCCTTCGCCAGTACCACTTCGCGGGAGAAGAGCCGCTGCACGCTTAAAAGCGGAGAACCCGCTGAACGCTGTGAAGAGCCGGTTCTTCGATAAGATCAAAAAACTAAAGAGGTCAGAGGTATGAGGGTAGACGTATGAAGATCAAGATCAAACATCACATACCAACATCATGAACTATTATCAGTATCTTGTGTTCCGTAGCTCTTTTCGAACCTGCAACCACCTACCTGCAACCCCGATCGGTTCAAAACCAGATCCCGAAACAAGTTCGGGATGACAGAGTGAGGGGCTTCCATGAACCGCTGCCCAGACAGCTTCCTCAGTTGCAGCAAAACCTTGAACTGCTGAGCCGGTTTTGTTCACGAAACCCCAGACTCGAGGCCCGAGACCCGTTTTGTTGGGCTTTTTACTTACAACTTGGAACTTGCATCTTGCAACTGATCCTTTGCTCTTTCCAACCCCCAA
>NZ_JFHJ01000693.1:0-2888 GCF_003666285.1 Mesotoga sp. HF07.pep.5.2.highcov
ACGTGGTAGGAAAGAGCAAAGGAACTGGTTCGCCATTGAAAGGTTCTCCGTTCTCCGAAGAATAAATAGGAGCTGGATGCTGAAACAAGTTCATGACGAATTGAGATGTTCCCGGAATTAACAAACGCTTTCAAACCGCCATGATTTTTCAGAAGTCACGCATGCTGTCATCCCGAACTTGTTTCGGGATCTTGCTTTTCGAAGGGATATAGCGTGGTTTGCGGTAGGACGTAGGGCGTTGGAAAAAGCCAAGTGAAACCGGTTTGCCGTTGAACGGTTCTCCGTTCCCCAAGGAGAACCCGTTCTTCCAGAGCGAGGATCTGTTCTTCGTTCTTCGCCATGTTCAAGAACCACAACCATTATGCTGAAACAATTTCAGATGACGCGGAGCGCAGGGTATCGATTACAGGGTATGGGGTCTCGTGAAGAGAACCGGCAATCAGTTCAGGGATTCAATGCAACTAAGGAAGTTATCCCGACATCGGCTTTGGGAAGTTTCTCACTGTGTCATCCCGAACTTGTTTCGGGATCTAGGTTTTGATCCTCTCGGAGGACCGTGGACCGTTGACGGACAACGCGGTTTTCATCGGCATACAGCGGGTTCTTGTTCCTAAATGGATAGCGGCTCTTTCGAGGGACAGGTTCATGATCCTTGACGAAGGACAGTTTCTTGAGGATGGCGGAATGTGACGTTATCGCAATCGCCTAACACTGTCATCCCGGACTTGATACGGGATCTGTTCAAGAACGAACAACCTGGACGCGCAGCGTCGGAACGAAGAACCAGTCTTTCCGAAGGACGGGTCCATGGTCTTGGACGAGCACCGAAGGACGGCTCTTTCCAGCGCACAGCGTTGCTTACATGTGAGATTCCGTTTGGTCTATGATTCTCCTTTTTGTTTCTTTCTAAGAGCCAACAGCATGGATTAAGAAGCACTATAAATCAAGCTCTTATAAACGACTTCCAGTTCTTATGAAGGATTAAAGCTCTTTCATGAAAGCCGATCACGGCTTACGTGACCGGCGACGGCATGAGAGTTATTCTTTTTCTGGGGCAGAGTCTTTTTCTTTTTTGAGTGCGTCTATAAGTTCATCGACGAGTTTTGGGTTGATTGTGATTCCTTTCTTAGTAGGTTTGTAGTCTCCTTCATCGTCCTGATAGTAGATCCTCAAATCAATGAATTCATGGCCTTTGTATTCTCTCTTGGAGACTCTTACGATCTCTGTGTCGTTTCTTTTTATGTCTGTCAAACTCGTCACGTCCTTTCGTTTTTGATCTTTCCCTTTATAACACATCAAGGGAAATTTGCCTATCTTTCTCTTTAAGAATTGAGTGATAGAATCGATTCAGTGAAGATGAAGGTGGTCGATTCTCTTGATAGATCTAATTATGATAGGCGCTGGAAATAGAGGGTATTTCGCATATGGTGAGGCTGTCCTTTCAATGGGCGATGCGCGCGTCGTTGCTGTGGCTGAGCCCGACGAGTTTAGAAGAGAGAGATTTGCAAAGGATCATTCTATAATTCCTCAAAATGCTGTGGCTGACTGGAAGTCGCTCCTTTCGCGACCCAGGTTTGCAGATGGTGTTATCGTCGCCTCACCTGAGGCGGTGCATGTCGAGCCGGCAATCGAAGCTCTCAGAAGTGGTTACGCTGTTCTACTCGAGAAACCGATCTCTGCGGATTTGAGCGGCATAAGGGATTTGATAAGCTCCGGTGCAGATACGTCGAGGCTTTTTCTTGCCCACGTTTTGAGATACTCCGGCTTCTTCAAAACGATCAAGTCGCTTCTTGAATCTGAAGCTATCGGAAAGTTAATTGCTGTTGAGTACACCGAACAGGTCGGATACTATCACTTCGCCCATTCTTACGTGAGGGGAAACTGGAGAAGATCGGAGCTTGCAGGTCCTTCTATCCTTTCAAAGAGCTGTCACGATATGGACATCCTCACCTGGTTGCTTTCGTCAAGAGCACTTTCAGTTGTTTCCCACGGTGGCCTCAAATACTTCCGTAGAGAGAACGCACCCGAGAGTTCTACTGGAAGGTGCCTGGACTGTCCTCTAAAAGGAACCTGCCCGTATTCGGCCGTCACCCAGTATCTTTCAGATAATACCGACTGGCCAGTGAATACGATTGGAAATGATATGTCACTCGAGAAGAGAAGGGATGTTCTCCGTACGGGTAATTACGGCAAATGCGTTTTCAGAAGCGATAACAACGTTGTCGACTATCAGAACGTTTTGGTCTCGTTCGAAAATGGTGTGGAAGCATCTTTCTCCATGAATGCCTTCACAAGTTCAAAGACAAGAAAGATTTTCATTAGCGGAAGCGACGGAGAGATCTACGGAGACTTCGAAAGCGACAGAGTCGAGCTGAGATTGTTCTCAGGAGAGACGAAGATTTATAAGATATCACATGACGAATCAAGGCACGGCGGCGGAGACATGGAGATTACTAGAGATTTCGTAAGATACCTTAAAGGCGAAACGGCTGGGCTGTCAACTTCGTTCAAAGAGTCGATTCAGAGTCACCTCATGTGCTGGGCTGCAGAAAAGTCAAGACTTGAAGGTGGTTTGAAGATCGATCCGTGGAGTCTTCTAGCTCTATGATTTCTCTCCGGTAAGCTCGACGAATACGTCTTCAAGAGAAGGCTTTATGTGATCAACATCTATCACTTCGAGCTTCATCTGGAGTATCTTGGGAAGAACGCTTTCCATAGTTGTCCCTGGCCTGAAATCTATCCTCACAACTCCGTTTAGCCGGCTATCGCTCATGTAGCCATCTATAGATTCAAATGGAACCTCTGGTCTGTTTTTCACAGTTATAGTAAGGCGGTCTCTATTCAAAGAAGCGCGGATGGCCTCCAGTTTTCCGGTCGTTATGAGTTTG
>NZ_JFHJ01000472.1:0-4939 GCF_003666285.1 Mesotoga sp. HF07.pep.5.2.highcov
ATAGATAGTTTGCAACCAGCAAGACAGCTAGTGATACGGCCCCACTGATCCAAACGTTACCCTGGTGGGCCGGGCTGGCATAGAAGTACGGATTGCTGAACCTGTTTCCGACACCCCCAGCTATTAAATCGGCAATCAGCACGAGGAATGGAATACCAAAGTTGTCCAGACCGGCCGTTACGCTTATCATTGAAACGGCAAAATAGGCAGTAGAAAAACTTATGGAACCGATCACCATTGAAAGCCAGTAAATATTCATCGATGAGATTAGCTAGCGCCGAATAACGCCATTCCAATCACCTGTGTAACAACGCTCAACGCAATGAGAAAGAGATATGATATCCAGAACAACTCCTGGCGCGAGTACGGAAGCGCCAGCAGCGACCCAAGCCTCTTATGCTGAATATCTGATGGGAGAAGACTCGTTGCCAATAGAAAGAGGAATATCATTCTCACCGGATAGAAGGGAATCAGCAATCCAAGGGAAAAGACAGCAATCCTTCCTGCCTTCTCACTGAACTCTTTCATAAAATAAGCTTCAATCTTTTCAGTCATTCTTCCATACCTCCTCAAGCAAAACCTTAGCCATTTGCAGATCTATTCCGTTTTTCTTCAATTCCCCTACGGTTTCAGATATCGTCTTCATTACTTCTCTGTTTATCGAATGTGCCGTCTTCACAAAATAGCCTACCCCATGTTCTGCCTCCACTAACCCTTCGAACTGCAGCCTTTCGAGTGATCTGATTACGGTGTTCATATTCACTCCGAACATCGCGGCCATCTCCCTAACCGGGGGCAATTGGTCTCCGTTTTCTAGACGTCCGAGCATTATCTCCCTCTTAACTATGTTCATAATCTGTATATAGGCCGGAACACCATCGTGTTTATCGATTTTTCCAAACATGACATCACTTCTTTCAATACTTCTCAGTAACGACGCTCACCCTACCAGAGGTAATAAGTTCAAAGCCACCACTCCCGGTGGGCATCAATAGATTGAGCGACCCGCCTATTCCCGAAACGTTCACCCGTCTGCTTCCGGTCCACGAATCGCTGAATTTTATCCTCCCGTTCACCACCGTTCCATGTATCGAAAGATTCTCGATTTTCGACGCATCCATAGAAAAGGCCAGTGCTACCCCGTTCTGCACGGTAAACTTTTCTGCCTCTACACTTCCCATGAAGGACAGCGAAGGTACATTCTCAATAATGATTTCTGGAGCTTTTAGGCTTCCAGTTATTGAGAGAGATGTTCCCTCAATCGAAATCATCTTGCTCGCCATGATTTCTCCCCTGATCTCTCCTGAGATAGTCTGAATTTCCATCTTCGCAACATTCACCTTGTCGTTCAGCCTCAAGAAAACCGTTCTAAACTCCAATCTATCGAGTTCTGAAAGCGTTCCAATAGTAATTTGGGCAGTTGAGTTTTTCATATCATTGGGCATCGAGATCTGCAATCTTTCTCCATATCTGTTGATTTCGAGCTTCGATGGGATGTGGATCTTATCTGAGTTTTCATCGAAGCTAATCTCGAAACCAAGTCCAGAAAAAACGATTTCCTTTGCTCCATCCACATACTGATCAGGCATATAAGTCTTATGATCTGAGCCTTTCCTGTTGTAGCCGCCTTCGTTATTGCCATAGTATTCGTAACCATCGTTTTCGATCCAGTTAAACCACTGAAGAATCGACGGGTCATCTATGAACCCGAGAGGCCAGTTGAGGCAATTCGATCCGATCCCATTTATTACACCCAAGGCTACTATCGGAATAACAAGGAACAGAATACCGAGAGTTATGAGCAGCCATTTGAACTTCTTCAGGCTTAACGCAACTACAACAATTCCAGCAATAGCAAGGAGTATCTTGCCCGCTGTGAAAGGAATCAGCAAAGCCAAAAGGCCTAGCACTCCTGCCAATATTAGCTTAGTAATCGAAGGATACTTTTTATTCACCTGCACACCTCCTTAATCATATAGTGTTCTATTCCATTAGAACACTGGTCATCTACATTGTCAAGTGCTACTTTTGGAAATTTCCCTTCGACTTTTGCTCTAATTCACTAACTTTGAATCAGCATGGAGTTATATAGATTCGTTCCGGAAAATCGTGCTTCGGGGTCGGAGGTTGGGGGTTTGAAAGAGCAAAGGATCAGTCCCAAGTTGTGAGTTGTTAGACCGGGGTTGGGGGTAGCGGGTACGTGGTAGGAAAGAGCAACGGAACTCGTTCGCCGTTGAACGGTTCTCCGTTCTCCGAAGAATAAATAGGAGCTGGATGCTGAAACAAGTTCAGATAATCTAAGTTGTCAAGTATAGAATTAGGAAAATTATGAGAGTGAAAGGTCGAAAGGAACGTTATTTTTCAAAAGTTGGTGCACCATTTCCGCTGCATGACGAATTTAGACGTTTTCGAAATAACCATCGCTATTATTGCATTAATGACTTCTCAGTCCTACCTCCCTTTGTCATCCCGAACTTGTTTCGGAATCTCGGTTTTCGATTATAACGTGGTTTGCAATAGCAAGTAGGGCGTTGGAAAGAGCCAAGTGAAACCGGTTCGCCGTTGAACGGTTCTCCGTTCTCCGAAGAATAAATATGAGCTGGATGCTGAAACAAGTTCAGATGCTGAAACAAGTTCAGATAATCTAAGTTGTCAAGTATAGAATTAGGAAAATTATGAGAGTGAAAGGTCGAAAGGAACGTTATTTTTCAAAAGTTGGTGCACCATTTCCGCTGCATGACGAATTTAGACGTTTTCGAAATAACCATCGCTATTATTGCATTAATGACTTCTCAGTCCTACCTCCCTTTGTCATCCCGAACTTGTTTCGGGATCTGGTTTTGATCCTCTCAACGGAGGAGGGCGTACCGTTGACTGGCTAACGTTTTTCATCAGCGTTCAGCGGGTTCTTGCTCCTAAGCGGGAACGGCTTTTGGACAGAGATTCTGACTAGGAGCTTTGTCGGAATGACGGAATCAGGCCTTTTCACAATAACCATTAGTTGTCATCCCGTAGAGCTCCTGTACGGGATCTCGCGACTAAGAACAGCTATCCCCTTAAGAACGAAGATCCACTGATCGCTGGAAAGAATCGCCCTTTCGTGCAAAAGACCGGGATTCTGACCAGGAGCATTGTCAGAACGACGGCATGTGTTGCTTTCAGAATAACCGAAGAGCCATTTAACATAGTCATTCTTTCTCGCACTGCACACGATCGAATTCTCTGACTTTCATTTCTTTTGAGCATCCTGTCACAAAAGTGTTAGCATCGCCGGGAAACGTTGTAATCAGTAATGATCAGCGGAGACCGGTTATTTACCCTACGTAGTCCGAACTGGCCTCGCCGAAGACGAGACTGGCCACCGAAGGTGACTGGCCTGCGAAGCAGACTGGCTACGCAGATCTTCCCCGCGAAGCGGGCATTGCGACCTGGCAAAGCCAGCCTTGCATCCCGCCGCAGGCGGCATTGCGACCGCCGATGATATTCGGCGCCTTTCGTCTTTCGACCAAATATGCTCTTATAGGAGGACGGTGGACCGTTGACAGTTGATTCGAGGCTCTTCTCGAAATGTTCTTGCCAGTTTTGCGTCCACGATTTCTTATCAGAATCACGTTTTCGAGATTCCTCTAATTTCTTCTGAATCTGCTATTCTTTGTTATGCTAAACTTATTTATATAGCTGAGGAAGGGGAGGGTTGCATGATTGATAGAAAGGAAGGAAGAGCCTTCTTGGGCAATAAGGTCTGGGAAGAAGCGAATAGCCAGCTAAAGAAAACAGATCAAATGGAAGGAAAACCTCAGCCTCCACTGGAAAAAAGCTCGGAGGGATATGAACTAATCAAACTGCCCGACCCGAACGTTGTTAACCTCCATATGAAAGACTTGAGGGAAATCATCTTTTCCAGAGAAAGCAGGAGAATATTCTCAGATGATAAGATCTCTCTTGAGTCGCTTTCATTTCTTCTCTGGTCCACACAGGGAGTCAAGGGTGTTCTGAGAAACAACTATGCGACACTGAGGACGGTCCCCTCAGCAGGCGCTCGTCACCCCTTTGAAACTTACCTTTTCGTCAGACTTGTTAAGGGTCTCAAGAAAGGTTTATATCGCTACGTAGCTCTGTCACATTCGCTAATCCTCCTAAAGGAAGGAGATTTCGCGAAAGAAGTGGCAGAAGCCGCTTTCGGTCAGAAGTTTGTCGGCCAGTGTGCAGTCACCTTTGTTTGGTCCGTCATTCCTTACAGAACAGAGTGGAGATACGACTTGACTTCATATAAGCCGATTCTCCTGGATGCAGGTCACGTCTGTCAAAACCTCTACCTGGCGTGCGAGGCACTCAATTTAGGGACATGTGCTATTGCCGCTTACGATCAGACAAAGACAGACGAGTTAATCGGTTTGGATGGTTATGACGAATTCGCAATATACATGGCTCCAGTAGGAAAACCAAAGAAGTATTGATTTTGAGTATCTCTCAACCAGAAAAGCTGGTTCTAGAAAGTATATCCAGAAAAGTGTTTGGAAGAGAGGAGAGGTATTTTCCAGTAGAATAAGTAGTTAGGGAGTCAGACCGTTACCCAGGTGAACTAAATGAGATCGTGCAAGTCCTCGGCGAGAAGAACTCTATGATATAAAGCCCTTCAAAATGCATGGAAATACACGCAAAGGTATTCTAGAAGTAGAAGAAGAGAACAAACCCGAAAAGGAAGGAATTATGCGGGCATTGTTGTCAAAGATAATGGAATTAACTTCGGCAGACCGTTCTATTTTCATCAACATTGATGCTCTGGCAGGAAAGATGAACATGATGAGATATGAAACGTTCGATGCTCTGAATTTCCTTCACGGGCGATGGTCTTGTAAAGATTCGCTCTAGAATCTCCGTGTCATTACCAGCAGAACAGAGAAAGAAGTCAGTCTCCTGGCTTCCATTTGGGGATGAT
>NZ_JFHJ01000223.1:0-3045 GCF_003666285.1 Mesotoga sp. HF07.pep.5.2.highcov
GGAAGATTCCTTATAGATGAAACGATTCAAGAGGCAATTATTTTCAGAAAGAAGATGAAGCACCTCAAGAAAGAGATAGAATCCAAAGAGACCGATCGAAAGAGACGCTGGTGGTTGGAAATATGGCAGCCGGACAAAGTCTCTATTGAAACCGAAAGCGGCGAGCGAAAGACCTTTGATCTCGAGGACATAGATGAGTCCATCTTGAAGGACAGGCCCGACTGCTGGTATCTCAAGGCTAACGAAGACTGGCACGGATTTGGAAAGCTCGACAATGACTATGCCCTTCTCGATCCCGTGAAGGTAACTGTGATGACTCCGGGTATCACGAGACAGGGTGGAATGAGAAACTGGGGAATACCTGCAACAATAGTGACTACATTCCTTAGACACAGGGGAATCGTAGTTGAGAAATCAGGCCATTATTCCTTCCTCATTCTTTTCTCCTTGGGACTGACTAAAGGAAAATCCGGGACTCTTCTGGCAGAGCTCTTCACTTTCAAAAAGCTTTTCGATGAAGACGCCCCTTTGGACGATATATTTCCGGATATCGTTAGGGAGTTTCCAAAGAAGTACGGGAAAATGACTCTACAGGAACTGTGCAGACAAATGCACGAGTACCTAAGAAAAGTGAAAATTACGAAGGTTCTAAAAGATGTCTACTCACAAAATCCAGAGCAGGTAATGCTGCCAGCTAAGGCCTACGCGGAGTTAGTAAACGGTAATACTGAACTGGTGAGAATCCGCGAGCTGCAGAACAGGATCTCTGCCGTCATGGTCGTTCCGTACCCTCCCGGAATACCAGTGATAATGCCCGGCGAGAGATACACCGGTGAAACAAAGAGAATAATCGAGTATCTCAATCTCTCCGAGGAGTTCGACAACAAGTTCCCTGGATTTGAGAATGAGATGCACGGCCTCAAGATGAAGATAGACAGCGCCAACAAGAAGAGGTACTACACTTATTGCTTGAAGGAGATCGAACAGGAAGACAACCGATAGACGATCGCTTTCATTCAAAGAATTCTCCCTTATTGCATGTAAAGGCGCGTATCTGATGCTATAATTCTTTCTAACACTGATAAATGAAGGGATAATCGTGATCCTCGCTCTTCTGCCTGCTGTTTTCTTCGGGTGGACTCTTGGAAGGAACGATGCAGCGAACATTTACGGTACAACAGTAACAAGCGGAATTCTCAGATACAGATCGGCGGCACTGATCTCTGCGCTTGCCGTACTCATTGGAGCTATAATCGGTGGTGCAGGAGGTATGCAAACCCTCTCTAAACTAAGCTCCCATACTTTGCTCTCAGCTTCAGTAAACGCTGCAGCGGCAGGAATCTCTGTTCTTTTGCTCAACAGAATAGGTCTACCCGTTTCCTCATCTCAAGCAGTTGTTGGCTCGGTGGTAGGTATTGGACTTATCAGCGGAAGCGTAGACTGGCTAGCTGTATTGAAAATCGTAGCTTGCTGGATTACAACTCCATTGGGAGCGGCAATCGCCGGTTACATCTTATACAGGTTCTTTGGTTTCTGGTTCAGGAAGATTCCATCGATACTTGCTCAGGACATAATTCTGAAATCGTCCGCCATAATCATTGGAGGCTTAGGTTCATTTGCACTTGGCGCAAACAACGTAGCAAACGTTACTGGGAGCTTTGCAGAAATAATTGGTGTTGATAAAGCCGTGTTGATCGGAGGACTGAGCATATCAGCCGGGGCAATAATGTTCAGCAGAAGAGTTATGTACACTATAGGGACAAAGATAGTAGCTCTCGAATCTTTCGCTTCTATTATTGCCTTACTTGCACAATCATTGACCGTGCTAATTTATGCCTTTATTGGAGTCCCGGTTTCGGTTTCACAGGCAATAGTGGGAGCGGTTATTGGAGTCGGCCTGGCCAGAGGTACGAAAAACTATGATTCTGGAATGACAAGGAGGATCGTATATGGGTGGGTATTCACTCCCGTTATCTCAGGGGTTATCTCGATTGTCCTCTACTTATCCCTCAGTTCCATATTAGTTACACTGCCAAAATGAGCATTGCCTTACCCTAATCTCAATTATTAGGCATAAGTGCGAGAGAAAAACAGAAGAATGCAAGTGGGAAGCACAGTCCTGTCTTTGAACAGCTTTCTGGTTCTGCCAATACGAGCGAACTAAATGCCTTCCGCGTTCGAAAACTCTTGGAACTCATTTGATCTCGATGCCTATGAATGAGATCTCTAGGCTCAACGCAATTAGAATGTCAGCAAATAGCTTCTCTGGCTTATTGCTTCAACTTTCGCTTTGTCGCTCATAGCATTTGCCATGAGATACATGTGCGATAAAACAACACCGAGATCGATCGCTATAACCTCTTCATAGATCAGAGGAATCTTCTTCCAGCCGTGAATTGCTATCTCGTTTTCTCCCAAAACCTCAAACTTCCAGGGTTGTCTGTTGAACGATGAGGGTGCCATTCTTCCCGCATCGATAATGTCTTTCATTTTTTCGTCTATGTAATTTTCCTTGCCATATACAACTTCTTTGAGGGGCTTCCTGTTAGCCTCCCTGTAAAGAAAACGGGAAGCTCTCTCGACGATGTCTCCACTACCATCCGCAGCAAAGCCAACAACAATCATAGATAGATAATTTGGCAGTCGTGCCCAGCTAGTCGAGAATCCCTTCAAAGTAAGGTTTAGAACGATCTGCTCGCCTTCGAATCCATACTTCACAAGACTTGGTGTGGAAAAGTCACTCATTTTCGCAAGCACAATTCCCGATCCGGAAGGAAATTCTGGAGAGAAGTACCAATGCAAAACACTTTCGGAGTTAATCGGAACAATATCTCTCAGAGCGTCATTGACTTCTTTCTTCTGTTCAGGAGACAACTGCCTTTCCTGAAACTTTCTCTGTGTTACTCTCAACCCGATTGCCTTCTTGATCTCCTGTTTGCTTAACATTCAACCACCTCTTCACTCCTATTCTATATAATTTGACAATAAAACTCAAGATTAATTGGCTCAGTAGACTAAACGTCTCAAAAAGAAAACGCCGAGAGC
>NZ_JFHJ01000305.1:0-5100 GCF_003666285.1 Mesotoga sp. HF07.pep.5.2.highcov
AGCTCTCGAATGTTTCCGGGCCAGTCATATGCTTTCATCTTATTCATGAAATCCTCTGGAATCGTCGGTGGCTTCTTCATTCCAAGCTCCTCACAGAGCCTCGGCAAAAAGTGATGGATCAGAATCGGGATATCCTCACGTTTTTCTCTTAGCGGATCTATCTTAATCTTCACGACGTTCAATCTGTAGTAGAGATCACTCCTGAAGTTTCCTTTCGAAACTTCTACCTCAAGATCTCTATTTGTGGCTGCGATTACTCTTAGGTCAAGCTTTCGGGATGTGGTGCCCCCAAGCCTCTGACTGGAGGATGTCTCGAGGACCCTCAGAAGTTTCACCTGCATTGGAAGGGGCATCTCGGATATTTCGTCAAGGAAAAGTGTTCCGCGGTGGGACTCTTCTATCAAACCCGGTTTTGAATTCATGGCACCCGTGAAGGAGCCCTTTTCGTAGCCGAAAAGCTCACTCTCAAAAAGGTTTTCCGGTATTGCACCACAGTTTATGGGGACAAACTTTCCTCGTCCACTTTTCTGGTGTATAGATCTCGCAACCACTTCCTTTCCAGTGCCGCTTTCTCCCTCAAGAAGCACCGTGACTTTCTTTGGTGCGATTGCTGCGATCATTTGCTTCAGCTCGAGAATATTTTTGCTCTTTCCGATTATCTCTACGGAGGGTTCAGTAGTCACCAAGTCGGCCAGACTATCCCTTTCCCTTGAAACCTCCGAGAACTCAATTGCCCTCTTAACTTCGAGAAGCGCATGGTTTAGATCAAAGGGCTTCTCTAGAAAATTGAAAGCGCCTTTTTTGACTGCATCTATTGCAGTGTTTATGTCTCCATGAGCGGAGACAACTATCACTGGCGAACTGAGTGCGGCTTCGGAAATTATGTCTAACCCCGATCCATCGGGAAGTCTGACGTCCAGTATCAAACAATCGAAGACCTCTTCAGAGATCTGCTTCAGCGTCTGCTCGAGATTGTAGACCTGAACTACTTCGTATCCCTCTTCTTCTAGCGCAGCGCCCAGGAGACCGTTAAAGGCCAGATCATCATCAACCACAAGGACTTTGCGCTTCATCTAATTGCCTCCTGAAGGTTAATACAAATACTGTTCCTTTCCCTTTTACACTTCTCATTTTCAATCTTACATCGTTTTCCTCGCAGAAATTGTGGACTAGGTACAGTCCAAGTCCCGATCCCTCGGTCTTAGTTGAAAAGAAGGGCTTGAATACTTTCTGCAAATTGGTCGGGTCGATTCCCTTTCCCGTATCGGCAACGATCAGTGTCAAGTATTCTTTTGAGGCTCTAACTTTTGCGATAATGGAGGTTTCTGAAGGCAGACCGGCTTCGACGGCATTCATGAAGAGGTTCTTGATAACATTCTCAAGCCTTCCGCGCTGCGCCAAGACCAGCCCTTTTTCGAGCGAGATTATTCTAAAATCTATCTTTCTTTCCTGAAAGATCGAGGACATGAAGGTCGCGACTTTCATAACCTGCTCAGAAAGATCGACCACGTCGAATTCCTCTCCATACCTGAAAATCTGTAGGATTCCACCTACCCTACCTTGAAAGGCATTTAGCTCCTTTTCAAGTGTATCAATGTACTCTGGTTTTCCCGTTCTCCTGTAAAGATCAAGCGCAAGCCTAACATTTGCCAGCGGTTGCTTGAGACCATGCGCGAGATCGGCTACTGTTTGCGCATCGACAGCATATCTTCTCGTTTTTTCCAGAAGCTGTTTTGTCTTCCACTGACTGGTCATATCGGTAAGGGTTAGCAGATAACCGCTTTTCTGCTTATGGACAACCGACACAAGGTATCGCTTGCCGAGTTTCTTGCTATAGACTTCATACTGACCTTCTTGAAGCGGAAAAATCAAACCTGTCCTTCTTGCAAATCTATCTATCCGGAGATATCTTCCTTGCTGACTACCGTAAGAGAAGCTCTTTGTGAACGCGTCGTTGACGAGATCGAAATTTCCGTTCTCGTCCACTGAAGCAACGGAAATCTCTAGGGTGTTCAGAAGCTCTGAATAATCCCTGTACAGTCTTTCGTAATAATTTCTTTCCTCTTCAATTTGAAATGAAAGACTTCTGTAGAAGCCGTAAATCTGATTGAACTGCCCTTCAAGTTCACCGATTGATTTTCTCTCGCCTGTTTGTACAAGCCTAACTAGCCTCTCCAACTGTCTTACCAGAGCGAAATAGACGGATGCTAACGCCGCAAGAGAAAGAAGAGCTATCAAAACCACTCGATCAAGACTGAACCCTTCAATGAAAGAATAGATAAGCCCAGTTCCCAGCACCACACCACCAACAATGTAATGGTAGCCGGGTTTGAAAAGGCCTCCGTCAAGTTTTGACAATTGTTATGGGTTCCCCTTCCTCAATGGCGAGGAGCTCCCGGGCACTTCCCTTGTTCACGGTGATTTCTAGGAAGCCGCTTGAATCGAAATGGGCAAGCAAATTTCCGGGATTCACATCGTAATAAGTATTTCCGAATGTAGCTTTGAAAGGTTTTCTGCCCTTTCCAATTTCAAGAATTTCTCCTTCTTCAAAATCATTAGCGAGAGCCTCTGGAACATTCGTTTCCAGGTTACCAAAATTATCGTAGAAGGCAACCTCCCCAGAGAGTACATTTCCTTCTCTGGCAGGTTTCTTGTATTTAAGATATTCGAAGCTCATTAGTCTAGAACCGAGTTTAGCCGGTTCTACGCCTGCATCGACATGGGCTGCAACGGGCGCGAAAATGTCTCTTCCATGAAAGCTCCGGGAATTTCCCCTGTGGTACTCTCTATTTTCCAGCTCTCGTATTTCGTGGATTCCGTACTCTTCGGCAGCAAGTGTGAACAAACCATTGTCCGGTCCAACAAGGCGTCTTCCATCTTTCAAAACCATCATTATTGGCTTTCTTGATGTCCCTACCCCAGGATCAACGACTGCTAGAAAGACTGCATCTGCCGGAAGATCCTTTATTGCCCTTTGCAAGACATAAGCACCGTGTCTTATGCTGTAAGGTCTAATATCATGACATATATCTATTATTTCCACCATTCTATTTATTTCTCTCATCACGACTTTAGTTACGCCGACATAGTAGCTGTTTGATCCCCAGTCAGTAAGAAAAGCAATCATTCTAATCCCTCCATTTGCCAACAATTGAAGAAAACACTTTTTCGATACAACCGAATCCGACCCTGTATAGATTCGAATCTGTTTTACAGTCAGAAGCACCGAAGCCAGGAACAGCAATACAGTAGTTTGAGATCAGATTTGAAAGTTCCTCTTCGTTACTTGTCTTTGCCGGAAGAAGCAGAACCGCAAGAACTTCAGCCTTCTCTCTAAGGAAATCTATATGCCAGTGCTTCTTCTTTTCTTCTAAGAGGTGCCTCTTAACCCTTTCCGTCAGTGAGTTCATTGCCGATCCAACATATAAGTAGTATCCCGATTCAAGATGCCACTTTTTTTTGCTCGAAGATACCTCTGCCGCTTCTCTGAGAAAAAGCAAGACAATGTAATCACCCTTATTGTAATCCATAATGTAGATATTATACGACAGCAAACCTGCCAAGAACCATTTGCTCTGAAATGAAAAGGTGTACAATGTATAATTTGTTGAGGTGATTTCCTTGGCAAAAGTTGTGGTTAATACCGTGAGCATAGGGGCCAATGCGAAAAGAGTTAGAGAACTGGCCGAAGTTAATGGGGTAGAAATCGCAGCGGTTACGAAAGTTGTGTGTGGAGACCCGACGATAGCATCTATACTGTTGAATAGTGGAGTAAAGGAAATCGGCGAATCCAGGTTGGAAAACATTTCCAGAATTATGAATGCTGGAATTGATTCTGATTTTCTTTTGTTAAGACTTCCCGAGAGATCAAAATTCAGAGAAGTGTTGGATAATGTAGACACCGTGCTCATTGGAGATCTTGATTCATTGAGCAAGCTTTATGAACTCTCATCTGAAACAGGGCAAGAAGTGAATTTCATATACATGATCGATACGGGAGACCTTAGAGAGGGAGTTATGTATTACGAGGCGGAATCGGTTTTGGAGAAAGCATTCGAAATTGCCGGTGAAAACCTTGAAGGAATTGGAACCAATCTTGGATGCTTTGGGGGCGTAATTGCAACTCCAAAGAAATTCGAGATTCTTCTTTCTTTAGGTGAGTTCCTTAGAAAAAAGACTGGCTATTCATTGAGAAGATACTCTGCCGGGAATACTGCGTCACTGCCTCTTCTCGAAAAAGGGATAGTTCCGAAAGGTATAAACCATTTCAGATTGGGAGAGTCGATTCTTTGTGGGACCGATGTTACGAACAACAGAGAGGTTCCTGGAACACTGCAGGATACGTTTACACTGTATGGGGAAGTAATCGAAATAGCGGAAAAGCCATCCGTACCGATAGGCGAAATAGGTCGTGATGCTTTTGGAAGAATCCCCCATTTTGAAGACAAGGGGAAGAGAATAAAGGCGATACTGGATCTTGGAGAACAGGATGTTCTTCCCTCAGGATTGACGCCACTTGTCGGGGGATGTGAAGTGCTACACGCTTCGAGTGATCACCTGATAGTCGACGTGACCGAGTCCGAAAAGTCTTTTTCTGTAGGGGATTCGATTGGCTTCAGAATGTCGTACGGTGCGCTGCTAAGAGTGATGACCTCACCGTATATAAGGAAGGTTTACGAATGATAAGGCGCCTTCAAAAGTGTGATGGAGAAAGAGTAAGAGAGATCGTAAAGACGATCTGGGAGGGTGATGACTACATTCCTCATGTCTTCGAAAAATGGGTTGAAGACCCTTCATGCCACTTCATGGGACTCTGGAAAGACGGGACATTAGTAGGAATAGATAATCTCAGACTCTTAAGCGATAAAGTGGGCTGGATGGAAGGAATGAGAATAGATCCTGCTCTTCAGGGCAAAGGGTTTGGCAAGGAACTCGGAAAACAAACCCTGGCCATTGCGAAGAGAATCGGGCTCGAAAGGCTTTACTTTGCGACCTATTTCGACAATACTGCCTCGATCAGAATGAATGAAGCCTTCGGTTTCAACCGCATAGGTGTTTTCACAAACCTTGAAAGTGAGATAGGAGATATCTCAGATTCTT
>NZ_JFHJ01000723.1:0-2428 GCF_003666285.1 Mesotoga sp. HF07.pep.5.2.highcov
GATTTTTTACTATCTGAGGGGAAAATGGGAAACAAGGAGAGTCTCCTAGTCGCGAATGTAATAATCATTCTGTCTAGAAAAGTTAGTTAAATTTTTCACTTTCTTTTTCACAGTATTCTCATTTCGTGCCCAAACAAATTTCAGACGATCTGCTATAATTCAGATGAACGGGTGATTAAGATGTCTGAAGTTTTGTATAGGAAATATAGGCCAAGAAATTTCAATGAGTTAGTCGGTCAGGATCAGGTAAAAGAGATCCTGGGAAAGGCGATAGAGAAGAACAAGCTTTCCCACGCATATATATTCTCAGGCTCAAGAGGTACTGGAAAAACGACTAGCGCTCGTATTCTTGCGAAGATGCTTAACTGTCTTTCGGAAGGATCGGAAAAACCTTGTGGAGTTTGCGATTCTTGCAAAGCAATCGACTCCTCTTCTCATATGGATGTTGTAGAGCTCGATGCCGCCTCTTATAGAGGCATAGATGAGATACGAAAGATCCGAGATGCGGTTTCTTACAGACCGGTAATGGGAAAATTCAAAGTCTACATTATAGATGAATTTCACATGCTTACCAGAGAGGCTTTCAACGCTCTTCTCAAGACTCTTGAAGAACCGCCCGATAAGGTGGTTTTCATCCTGGCAACTACTAATCTCGAGAAAGTTCCTGAAACGATTCTTTCCCGCTGTCAAATCTTTTACTTCAAACCTTTGAGGGAAGAAGACATAGTAACTTATCTTGAAAGAATTGCGAGAGCCGAAGAGCTTCAATACGACGAAAAGGCTTTGAGATACATTTCCAAGGCGGCACACGGAGGAATGCGAGACGCTGTAAATCTTATGGAGAGGGTAATCTCATACTCTGGTAACGTTAAGGAAGAGGCAGCTAGAACCGCTCTTGGGATCCTGCCCGAAGAGGTAATAGAGGAATTTCTCCAGGCGTTTTCATCGGGAAACCCATCTTCAGTACTTGAGATTTCCGAAAAAATCCAGTCTGGAGGCTTCACGCACGAAGTATTTCTTGAACAGGCGATTGATGCGGTCAAGGAACGACTTGTTGAGCGACCGAGTGACGATTGTTTCAGGCTGCTTTCGGCTCTTTGGGAAACAAATAAAGAATTAAAGTATGCCGAAGACAAACAGACAACATTTGAAGTTATGGTCCTCCTTAAGGGCGGCTTCGGAAAACAGAACGGCGAAGACACGCAAAAATCCGAAGTATCTCCGATCGCTGTTGACGAAAATAGTGAGAAGCCTGAAAAGCTTGAGGTTTCAGTCACCGAAGAAAGTGAAGAGATCTCATTATTCATCGAACATCTTAGAATGAAGGATTATATATTGTGGTGGACTTTGATAAGTCTGGCGGAAATCAGGAAGGGGAATCGAATCGAGGACTTAATAATAGAACCAGATAGCGAATTCTCAAGTGAGCTTCTGAAGGAAAGAATGGAATCGATAAACAAAATCGCTGAAGATATTATCGGCAAACGATTCGTTCTCTCTGACAAAGCGGCTGGACAAGAGGCCCTTGAAAGCCTCGACAGAGATTCAAGAGAGTATTTTGAATCGGTAATTACAGGCCTGGGGCTTAAGAGTGATATAGAGACTGGAAAAATAAAGATAGAGCTTGAGGAGGAATAACTATGGCGAAGAAATTCAGGGGCCTCGGAGGACGAAACTACGGAGGTTCAAGGAAAGGTTCCAATATGGGCGACCTTCTTAAACAGGCGCAGAAGGCACAAGAAGAGATGGAAAATCTTGAAGATAGTTTCAAGTCGATTGAAGTTACCGCTTCTGCAGGTGGCGGTGCAATAAACGTAGTTGCAACGTGCGACTATCGCATCAAATCCATTGAGGTAGAGCCGGAAATAAGAGAAGAGGATTTCGAAATCGTTCAGGATTTGATAATCGCGGGGATAAACGAGGCGTTAGCTGAAGTAACAAAGAGGAGAGAAGAGGAAACAGCGAAAATAACAGGTGAGTTCAATCTACCGGACAACATACTTTAGGAGGTGTAACGAATGCACAAAGTAGGGATCAATGGTTTTGGAAGAATCGGAAGACTTGTCTTTAGAGAGATGGTGAAGCGCGGGGAGTTCGACGTTGTTGCGATCAACGACTTGACAGATGCCGCTACTCTTGCTCATCTTCTTAAATACGACTCTGTTCATGGAAGGTTCAAGGGCTCAGTAGAAGCTAAGGAAGGAGCCATATTAGTTAACGGAAAAGAAGTGAAAGTATTCGCCGAAAAGAATCCTGCAAATCTTCCCTGGAAGGATCTTGGCGTCGAGCTCGTCATAGAAGCAACAGGGGTTTTCAGAAGCAGAGAGAAGACCATGCCTCATATTGATGCTGGAGCGAAGAAGGTCTTGATTACTGCCCCCGCAAAGGGCGAAGTGGATGCCACAATCGTGCTCGGTGTCAATGATGA
>NZ_JFHJ01000589.1:0-611 GCF_003666285.1 Mesotoga sp. HF07.pep.5.2.highcov
AGTTACTGGATCAAGATAGCCTGGAGGAAGTCTTCGACAAGATGAGGAGTCTCGGAGAGAAGGAGATAAGCAGTTTCGGAGTGATATTGAGAAATCTGGGTTACGATATAAATACCGCTTCTCAAGCCGTTGAATACTTCATCCGGTCGAGGGGTATTCGTTTTGCCAGACACATTCCCAGAATTCCTTTGCAGGTCGCCATCAATTTGGGCAAGGAGTTTGGCACATTTTCGAATCTCCTTGAAAGCAGCGAAGACGAGCTCAAAGATGTCGACGGAATCGGTGAGAAACGAGCCTCAGCAATAAGACATGCTATAGATGTCTACAAAAAATCGGGAGAAATCACAGTTCCAGGCTTCTAAGCTGCTTCGATATTTCCCTAAGCTCCTTCTTCGAGATCCGTTGAGGCACTCCCTTGTCAAAGATCAGCTCTCCGGAATTCCAGACTTTCTCAAACGATGTATCGAAAGAGGACTTGAGAACCAGCTGAAGGGTTATCGGCAAATTCACATCGAATTTCTCCAGATCAAGCGATGATTTCGCCAGAACAAGATCTGCTGAGTAACCCTCTTTGAGTACTCCGGAATGTTTCCCAAAAAACCTCTGAAAGA
>NZ_JFHJ01000719.1:0-927 GCF_003666285.1 Mesotoga sp. HF07.pep.5.2.highcov
TTCATTAAATCACCTCATCTGGAATTGTAGCATTTCGAAGAGCGGTTCTCCGTTTCGACGCTGTACGTACAGGTTCTTTGTTGAGAACTATGAGAATAGGAGAGAGGAAGAAACTGGAGAAAAGCGAACTCTTTTCTCGGAGGATGGCGGACCGTTGACGGACAACGTTGTCTTTACAGCGATCAGCGGTTTCTAAGTGCTTGATCCCGTACAGGAGAACTACGGGATGACAGGAGGGGACACTACGAAACGAAGTCACTGGATCTTGCCGAAGGCCTCCTAGGGCAGGCTCTACGTGATCACAATGTCAGACGATTATGAGATTCTTTTGTAGGGGCGAACGGCTGTTCGCCCGTGAGTAGATTTCAGTGCAGGCTAAAGGGATGACAGAAGAGGCGCTCATCAGAGAAGACCCTAGGGGATGACAGTAACGCACGATTGCGTAAAACGGGACAGACCATAGCAAAAGTCGCAATGCGCCGAAGATCATCGGCGGTCAGTTTAGAAGTGAGGCTCGCTGGCGCGAGGAAGTGATGCCCGGAGGATTATCCGGGGAAGTGAGGCCGACTACGTCGGGAAGTGATGCTGGCGCTTTCGCGCCAGGAGGCAAGAATCAGTCAGTCTGCTCACGCAAACCAGTCACCTTTGGTGACCAGTCTTTGCTTCGCAAAAGTCAGTTCCGGCTACGCCGGCCGGAAGAGCCGCTGATCGCTTGCTAGGAGACGCTAATCGCTTGAAGAGCAAGGCAACAAGATGAACAAGATCCCGTACAGGATCCCTGAACAGGAGCGCTTCAGGGCAGGCTTTACGGGATGACAATGTCAGACGTATATGCGATTCTTTTTGTAGGGGCGAACGGCTGTTCGCCCGTGAGTGGATTTCAGTGCAGGTTAAAGGGATGACAGAAGAGGCGCTCGTCAGAGAAGA
>NZ_JFHJ01000561.1:0-2487 GCF_003666285.1 Mesotoga sp. HF07.pep.5.2.highcov
GCTTGAGCGGGGGGGACCGCTTGCGGTGGGGAGTGTGGTCTTTGAACAGCTTTTGAAATAGGTTGGCCTTTTCGCAATTGAACTACAAATCCACTCTTCACGTTGTCTAGTCTGTGATCAATAGGTATGCTCATAGAAGCAATCAGAAATGAACATCGAACAACCGTCTCAGGAAACTATGTCAGGGCAGCAATTTTTCCAAACGTTGGAGACTCACACCCTCCGCCACTTCGTGGCCCTCCTCCCTCAAGGAGGATTAAAATCCTTATTCAGAAGCACAAACAGTTTCTAAAGGATCGTCCCTTGATCCGTGGCATGGACTGTTTTTTCACTGCGTGAAGCATTTTCTTTCAAACAAACAGCAGTCGTTTCGCCTGACATAGTGGGAGCTGGCCTGCGAAGCAGACTGGCTTCTGAATTCCTCCCGCGGAAGCGGCATCACTTCCCCGGATGTTCTTCCGGGCATCACTTCCCGACGAAGGCGGCCTCGCTTCCTGCCGGAGGCAGCATCACTTCTACTCTTGCTCTTCCTACCCGCAACCACCTACCCCGAACGCGTCATTCACGCACCGCGAAGAAAGAGCCTATTTGTGCTTTCTTAAAGGTATCCGTATTTCAAATACGCTTCCTCCGCCAGGGCGGTTCTCGACCGTTATTTCACCCTCCAGCGAGCCAACCATCTCTTTCGCTATGGATAGACCCATGCCGCTTCCCGAACTATTGTGAGATTCGTCTATCTTGTAGAATCTGTCAAATATCCTTTCCTTCTCCGGGTCAGCTATTCCGGGGCCCGAATCACCTATCTGAATGAAGAGTGAACCTTCTCTCTCAAAAGCCCTAACAATGACATCGCTCTTCTCATCGGTGAACTTGATCGCATTTTCGAGCACGGCCGCAACCGCCACTTTAAGCTTGTCTAGATAAGTCTTGACGATGAGATTTTCATCGGTCTCAACGATTATTCGGACACCTTTCGACTCGGCGAAGGCTCTGTGATACTCTTTCATCTCTTCGAGAAACTCTAGCAGTTTCACATCCTGCGAAGACATTACAGCTTTGCTATCGTTGTGTGCCTTTGCCTGTAGCAGGAGCTGATTGACAACATTCTGCATATTTCGGGTTGCACCGTCAATCGCATCGACCTTATCTCTTGCTTCCCCTTCCAGTGGCCTGCTCTTGAGTAGATCTACGCTCAGCCTCATAACTGTAAGGGGCGTCTTTAACTCGTGAGAGGCGTCGGCGGTGAAGCGTTGAAGCCTATCGTAGCTTTCTCTCAGAGGTGTGAGAACGTATCCGGCAAGAGCCATACCGACTATCCAGGAGATGGCGGCAACGAGCACTATAAGTAGAATAAGCGAAAAGAGAAGACTAGTAGATTTTTCGCTCAGTCCTTCGGTTGATCTTCCAACGCGAAGAAAGAAGACCGGCTGTCCAGCCATGTTTCTAATCGCTCTGGTAAGAATGTTGTACTCGAGTTCTGAGTCGTTGTAATCAATGACCTTTGCCTTCGAAGTCCCCTCAACTAACGGTACACTGCTCTTTATTCTTCCTCCGAGCTGAAGAACGCTCTCTCCGTCAGGAGTGACGAACTCGAGGATCTCATTCTCCGCGGTGAAGAGGTCTAAATTTCCGGAATAGTTTCTGAGCATTCTCTCCAGGGCTATTAAGGGCGCCCTTCCGATTCTGGATTCGATCCTGTCTGCTACTCTGTTGAGGGCGGTTATCTCGGCCCCTCTTTCAAGCCTGAGGGAGAGGACGAAAATGAAGAGGCTCAAAACCGAGACGAGAGAGACGACTATGAGGGTAAAGAATAGCGTCCATCTCCTCTTTGCCTTTCTGAATGACAGGCCTTCACCTGTCACTGATTTCATAGCCCATTCCCCTGACCGTTTTTATTAACTTCTTTCTTCGCCCTCCGTCTACTTTCTTGCGGATGTTCTTTATATGGCTTCTGATTACGTCCGACCACAGTTCGTCGTCTTCATTCCAGAGATGTTCCTCGAGCTCGCTCTTCGGAACGACCCTGCCACTGTTTAGCATTAGATATTCAAGGATCTGGTACTCCTTCTTTCTAAGTTCTATCTTCTCGTTTCCCCTGCTGGCGGTCTTGAGCGACATATCAAGCTCCAGATCTCCTACTCTAAGAACCCTTGAAGGAGCTCCGCCAAACTGTGCCCTTCTCAAAAGAGACTGAATCCTGACGACAAGTTCCCGGATATCGAATGGCTTCGGAAGATAGTCGTCGGCTCCTAAGTCGAAGCCCCGGACTTTGTCTTCGATGCTGTCGAGAGCTGTAAGCATCAGTACGGGTATTCTGCTTCCCGAATCTCTGATCTTTTCAAGAACCTGCCAGCCGGTGAGTTTGGGGAGCAGAATGTCCAGGACAATAACGTCAAATGGACCGTTGAGAGCCATATAAAGCCCCTCTTCCCCGTCGACTGCAAGTTCGGCTACAAAGCCTCTCTTTCGAGAGACTCCTTGAGCAAT
>NZ_JFHJ01000566.1:0-1603 GCF_003666285.1 Mesotoga sp. HF07.pep.5.2.highcov
GGGGACACGTTTCCTTATCTCTGAAGAAAAGAATTTCGCATCTTCGAGATTGTTAACATGTGTTATGCCAAAGATCTTCTTACCGGTCATTGCAGATTCCTTGATCAGCTCTATAATTGCCGCTCTGAATCTTTTGTTTCCCCTGACTGTCTTGAGAAGTTTGACCTCCCCATTTACTCCATGCAGGATGATCTTCATGATGAGTATGTTGATCACACTCCCCTGGAACTTGCTAAGACGTCCTCATTTGACTATGTTTTCCACAGTTGTTAGCAGAATGATTATTTTCACATTATCTCTGTAGATTCTTAGCACCGATAAAACGTCTTCAACGGTTGCACCGCTTTTAGCCGTTCTCGTCGCTATCAGTACCTGAATTCCATGAGAGATAGACCCCGCAAGAGAGTCGAAAACTATCGCCTTGTTTCCAGTTAGTTCAGCACCCAAAACCGCCGTTGATAGGTACCACTTAGCTTAGATGAAATAGTAATACACAACGGAGTATCGCCGTTCTTCTGAATCTGTTCGAAGATATCTGCAAAGTCTGCCGGGGAGGGTTGAGAGGTTTTCGGAAGCTCGTCGGACCTGCGCATTGACTACCAGAATTCCTCCGGAGTTATGTCTACGTCCTCCTTGAACGTATGATTTTCCATGAAAATGTTCAGGGAAGCAAATGGAATCTCGAGCTCCTCTAAAACTTCATTAGGGAGATCACATGAGCTGTCCGTAACTATTTTGATCACAGTACGCTTCCTCTCGGATCCGATAATTAGATTATAGGTCATAAATAGAGATGATCAATGTTTAATCGGAGTTTTGGAATACTTTTCGATCCCGTTTATTTAAGATCAACCGATCCTTTTATTCCCTCATATCAAAAGGAAAAGAGCGGTTCGCCCGCTCTCTTCTATCTTAGTAAATCGCAACTCTATTTCGCAGAAACAATCTCGTTGAATCTATCAACACTCAAGACTTCAGGAGAATAACTTCCCGCAAGCCTCTCATATTGCTTGAGAAACGCTCTGAGGTGACTCTCCGACCCTCGAAGAAGGTTCTCGTAAACCGTTCTTGTTCTCGAGCCAATCTCTCCTGCAAGAAGTTCTTCGATGTCGGCAATGTCTATCTCTTCTATCAACAAACCTACCTCAACCGCATCCAGTAGGGACTTGCTACCCTTTTCAATTAGCTCGTCGTAAAGCTTTTGAAGCTCCGGATCAGTGAATACACCAATGTCGTTTTCACCGACTGGGTCTTCGAGACCAATCTCACCAATCAGTGAAAGAACAGCATCTGTATGCTGTTGCTCACTTTCGGCGATGTTCTTGAAGACGTTCACGTTCCACATTTCGTAGAGCACTGTATAAACATCACGGGCAAGCTTTTCTTCTTCCCTCATGAATACAATTCCGTCTTCCTCTGCGGTTAGCCCGCTAGCCAGCGCCATTGTACCAATAATAAGAACCATCAATATTGCCGAAAACACTCTCTTCATATTCAATACCTCCATTTTTTGGATCTCGAGTAGATACTAACCTTCCATTCTTAGAATCTCCTGAGAATCCTTGCTTATAGTTCGCTTAGAGTCCCGGCCTTATGCAAAACT
>NZ_JFHJ01000085.1:0-3257 GCF_003666285.1 Mesotoga sp. HF07.pep.5.2.highcov
TTTTGCCCAACTTTTCGATGCTTGATTCGACCGTTTTGGTTTTTATAAAGAAGCCCATTCCCTTAAGACCAAGAACAATGTTTTCGGCGACCGTGAACGACGGTACTACCGTGAAGTGCTGCTGAACCATACCTATCCCGTATTTCAGAGCATTGTGGGGAGAAGAGATGGAAATCTGCTTGCCCTCCATGAATATCTCTCCCTCATCGGCCTTGTATATACCGAACAGAATATTCATGAGTGTGGTCTTTCCGGCTCCATTTTCTCCAAGAAGAGCATGAACTTCGCCTTTTTTTAGGTCAAGAGAGATATTTTCATTTGCTATTACACCGGGAAAGGCTTTGGTGATGTTTCTCATTTCTAGGATCGGAAGATCGGCCAAGTAATATCACTCCAAAGAAAGAAATCGAGGGGCCTGGCGGCCCCCCAAAACTATCACTGAATCTTTCCAACTACATTGTTTACGAACCAGTCCATGCTAAGAAGCTCTGCGTCAGTTGGTCTTTCGCCTTCAGCATACCTTAGAGCTCCTGACTGATCGTAGACTGGACCGTCAAACGGGTGGAACAGACCCTGAACTATTGCTTCTCTCATGGTCATCACGAGTTTTGCCACACCATCTGGAACAAGATCGGATACAAAGATGTCGACAACACCTTCTTTGATCCCTCCCCAGTACTGTTCATTGGTCCAGGTTCCGTCCATGACATTTCTGACTACATATTCATAAAATGGACCCCAGTCCCAAACGGGGGCTGCGAGGAAAGCATTTGGCGCGAAGGCACTCATGTCACTGTTGTATCCTATTGAAAAGACACCTCTATCTTCTGCTGCCTGCTGGGGAGCCGGTGAATCCTGATGCTGTGTTATCAAGTCTGCACCAATATCCAGAAGTGATTCCGCTGCCTCTTTCTCTCTTGCCGGATCAAACCAGGTGTTGGACCAGACTACATGGACCTTTGCCTCGGGGTTAACGTACTGGACACCCATCGCAAAGGCGTTAATTCCACGTATTACCTCAGGTATTGGATAGGCGGCGACGTAACCAATAATGTTGGTTTTCGTCATTGCTCCTGCGATCAGACCGCTAAGGAATCTCGGCTCATACATTCTTCCAAAATAGGTGCCGAGATTATCGGTGGTCATGTAACCGGAACAATGCATAAACGTTGAATTCGGGAAGGCCTGTGATACCTTTACCATACTGTCCATGTAGCCGAAGCTGGTCCCGAAGATGAGGTCGTATCCTCTTTGGGCATAACCTCTAAATACAACTTCCGCCTCAGCTCCTTCAGGTACGCTCTCAATGAAATCAGTAACGATTTGATCGCCGAAGACTCTTTCCAGGTGTAGTCTACCCTCGTTATGCATTGTGCTCCAGCCACCATCGCCCACCGGTGCAACGTAAACGAAGGCTACTTTTAGTGGTGCTGCCAGAAGAGCTGCAGCAATCAGAATCATTGAGAAAAACAGAAAGATCTTCCTCACTGTCATTACCCCCTTTGTAGTGGAATAGGTTATCCTGACGTAGAAATTATACATTTATGAGCTTGCCAATCCAAATTGAAAGAGACGACCAAACTAGAAAACGACTGGGTGTATAAACTCATTAGAACAGCTTTTGGCAACATTTGAGCCATCCTTCTTATTAAGTTAATTTTAGAGTTCGCTGCATAGTGGTAAAATATCATGAAAGAAGTGTTGATATTGATACAGCTGAAGGAGGGTAACTATGATTACAGCTAGAATGGAAAAGGAAATCAATAACCAGATAAAGGCGGAATTCGAATCTGCGTTTATCTACATGAGCATGGCTGCCTGGTCTCACAAGAATGGATACTTTGGGGCCGAGAACTTCATGTGGAAGCAGGCAAAAGAGGAAGAAGAGCACGCGATGAAGTTTATACAGTATCTTAAAGACGTCGATGCAACTGCGGAGATCCCGGGCATTGAAAAACCAAACGGAGAATACGAGTCTTTGCTGGACGTTTTTGAAAAGGGGTTGGAGCATGAGAAGTACATTACTTCCAGGATCCACAACCTTGTGAAAATCTCCGAAGAAGAGGGGGATTACGCAACGAACGACTTCATCCAGTGGTATGTTACCGAGCAAGTCGAAGAGGAAAGGAATTTCAGAGATGTTGTGAAAAGACTGAAGATGGTTGGAAATCAAGCCAACGGGATCTTCATGATTGATTCTCAACTTGGCGAAAGATAATCTTGTGCGGGATGACCTGTCATCCCGCTTTCCTTTCTGTCGAGATTCTTGTTCTCGGACCTGAGAGGGTGATTTAGATGAGAAAGCTTCTTGCTTTGATACTTACCGTTTCCGTTCTGACAATGGCTCTGGCTTCTTATTTTCGCCTTACGATTCTCCACACCTCCTTTGTTCCCGCTAATACTGCTCCCTTTGATTATTCCTCTGGGAAGAGCGAAGACGTCTTTCCGGCAAGACTGGCTGCTTTTGTCAATCAGATGAGACTTTTCAATCCAAACACGTTGTTTATAGATACTGGAAATTTGATTCGGGGAACGCCTCTCTCTTACTATTCGGCTAAAATAGATTACTGCAATTTGAATCCATTTGTTGAGGCGATGAACGCTATCGGTATCAACGCATCACTCATCGGGAGTGAAGAGTTCATTTATGGACCAGGTTTCCTTGAAGAAGCTATTTCGGCTTCTGAGTTTCCTCTTCTCTCGGCAAATATCGTCTTTAAATCTTCAGGAGAACCGGTTTTCTCGCCCTTTGAAGTAGTCGAGATACAAGACGATGGCGAGAAGCTAAGAGTTGGCATCGTTGGTCTTGTGACGGAAGTTATTCCGCCCTGGCAAGAGGCCGAGTTTTTTGCCGGTCTATCCTTCGTTGACCCTGTCGATGCGGCTGGTGATTATCTCGGCAAGCTTAGAGAAGAGGTAGACGTTTTGGTTCTGGCATATCGTGGGAGTAATGAAGAAGCCCGTAAGATTGTGAAGGCTCTTAGGGAAATAGATGTATTCTTGAAAGGCCCACAACTTACAACTAAATCGGCAATCGTTGATGGAGTTGTGATCTCTGGGCCCGGATATATAGACGAATCCGTGAGTAAGATCGATATCTATCTAGAAAAGACGGGTGAAGGCTGGAAGATTCATGATAGATCGGTTGATGAGTTTTCGATGTCTGGTTTCCTTCCTGACGAATCCGTTGTTGAGATCTTTAGAGGTTATAATGATCAAATCCAGAAGCTTCTGGATACAAGAGTTGGTTTTGCAGT
>NZ_JFHJ01000208.1:0-2818 GCF_003666285.1 Mesotoga sp. HF07.pep.5.2.highcov
TCTTCCGAGCTTTTGAGTCAGCTCTTCAGATTGATCGGGGTGGAGGTAGAGATTCTGGAAAGCGAAACGGTCTTTGTCTTCGTCGGAAGCGAAGCCGATGTAGAAATGGCCGTAGATGTGTATGATTCTCTTGGAGAGAGCGCCGGTGTAGACGAAGGACCGCTCTCTTACACAATAACGATTCTCCCGAAGAATCTTACTCCCAGCCAGCTCCAAACCGCCTTCACATCGATTCAGATACCTGTAGGTGTAATCGAGGCAGGTGACTATGCAATAATAGTCGGGACGAAAGCGTCACTTGCTAGAGCGCAAGAGCTGATTTCCTCTCTCCGTATAGGAATCGATGCGAGCGGGACTTCTGCCGACGGTTCCGTCTCTTACATAACCTTTGCGCTGCCCGAGGGCACGGAGATCAACCAGTTCGAATCAATTGCCGGTTTGATGGAGCTTAAACTGAAATTCGAGCCTGTTGGAGAGAGAGTCTTTATGATTGGGACGGCTGAAGACATAGGTGAATTCGAACAGGTTCTCAGTGGTTTGGTTAACGAAAGATCGGGAATCGTCAACGAGTTCAGATTTGTGAAGAAACTATCCGGTGTCGATGCAGAGACACTGAAGACTTATTTGTTAGCAAAAGAGATTGAGCTTTCGGGGGTTTTTGATGTGAGTGGAGGATACCTCCTGATAGGAAGCGCAGACTCATTGGACGGTGCACAAAGCATAATCGACTACTTGCTGGATAACCAGCAGGTGCATTTCGCATACATCGATCTACCTGCAAGCATAACTCCTGAGATCCTCCAGACGATCGCTAATGAACTTCTACTTGAGATCTCATTTGCTCAGATAACGCCAACGAGGTATTTATTTGTCGGAAATATGGAGGATGTAGAAAGTTTCAGGGACATACTTGCCAAAGCGGTGACAGAGGATACTAAATTCCTGTCTTATTCAATTGTAGTCGTAGGGCAAGCCTTTAATGACGATTTGTCAAGAGTATATGGCCCTGAAGGCAGTGAAAGGTCTGGAATGGATGATCTGAAAGACGCACTGGAGAGCATTGGAGTATCGGTTTTCATAGGCAAGTTCGATAATAGGCTTCTAGTGGTTGGAGAAAGCGTACATGTCGATCTTGCAAGACAGTTGATAACGGAGTTGAATCAGACCATTGGTAGCACTGAAGGAACTGAAAAGGTAAGGATCGAAGATCTTCCACCTGTCAGCGGTTGGAGTATAGAACAGATAACGCAGTTCCTGGAGGCTGCAGAGATTCAATTGAGATCGATTATCGAATACTCTGGAAGGCTTATCGGAATAGGAACGCAGGTGGGTCTGGAAAATGCGAGAGAGGCTTTGAGTATACTTGCAGTTGATTCGAAGAGAGAGTCGGTGAGAGTCGAAAAGAGCTTTGTTTCAGATAATCAGCTTCAGGAGATAATCTCAAAGCTCAGTCTTGAAGTTGATTACATCGACCTTGACAGACAGTGGTTACTTATCGGCGATCCCGAGTCGCTGATGATAATTACTAGGACGATTGAAGAGCTGCCGCCGATAGAGAGATCTCGAGATATATTACCGATCTGACCGTCAATCCGCAAGAACTTGCAGATCTTTTGAGAGAGTCAATCGAAGGAATCACCGTTCAGACCTTCGCAGATCTCCAGATGCTGCTTATCAAGTCAAAGAGTTCGGCCCTGCTAGACGCAGCCGAAGAGATGGTAAGAGACGTTCAGGAGTCTAGAAAGGCGATCGATCCTCTCGAGAAAGGCGTTGTTGTTAAAGATTCGATGGTGAGCATAAGGGTGACTGATCAAGATCTGGAAGCTCTTCTGAGAACTGTTTCTGAAAAACTGGGAATATCGCTTCTTTTCGTTGACAAAATCGTCGAGAATATCACTATGTCGATAGAAGACCTCAGCTGGGATAAACTGGTCAAGGTGATCAATGCAACGAAGCCAGTCGAAATAGTCAGAATCGATGATATTTATGCTGTAACCAAGAAGGAGCAGAAAGCCGGAGAGGAACCGACGGATGTCGAGCTCGTCTACCGCGTCTATCACAATGTCGAAGAGTTAACTAGACTCATTGAGTTCTATGGGGGAGAAGTCCTTTCCGATCCCGTAAACGGTTATATAGTCGTCAGAGGGCTTGCAAAGTCTAGAGTGGACAACATCTTCGATGAAATCGGTTCAGCCCTTTCACAGCCGAAGAAGCAGGTGAGAATAGAAACAAGGCTTGTTGATGAGTCCCTGATTGACGAAATACAGCGAGAGATCAAAACTTCTATCGGAATCAACGCTCCCGAGATCCTCATCGAAAACGGTTCCATTGATCTTGATTTTGGCATTATCGATTATCTAGATATCACACAGCTGATCGATGATCTTGTGAATACCGGAACTATGAAGATAGAGGGTGATCTCAGCGATAGTGACAACGATTCTGACCTTATATCAAGTCCTTCTATAGTTTCGATGAGTGGTGAAGAAGCCAAGATTCACATTGGAGATACGATTCCTTACCTCGTGCGCACAATTGAGTATGTCGATGGTAACCCAGTGGAGATAGAGACTATTGAATACCTGAATACAGGGGTGGAGCTGAGAATAACTCCTACGGTAAATGATGATGGGAAGATACTCCTTGATCTTTTCATTAAGGTAAGCGAACCGGAGAAATACGTTGACGGGACTAGAACTCTTTATGGTGAGAAGACTAGAGAGGCAAACAGCAGGCTGATTATTTCAGACGGAAACACACTGACAATTGGAGGTCTTGTTGCAAATAAGGATACCGTTACGGTCAACAAGATGCCTTT
>NZ_JFHJ01000455.1:0-7830 GCF_003666285.1 Mesotoga sp. HF07.pep.5.2.highcov
CCTATTGAATGGAGCTTACACGCGTAGCATTGAAGAAAGCCATGTGCTATAATACGAAATATGAGTCATAATGACTATTATGACTCATATTTATGATAATCTGGGGGTTGAAAATGGACTTTTCCGAAGCAGTTGAGAGATTCAAAGAGAACATGGAATTTGTGAGAAATATGTCTTCCAACACAGTTGCCGCTTATCTTTCCGATCTCCATCATTTCGAGCTCTTTCTTAATGAGCGTGGAATTGACTACAAGTCGGTGAAGAGAAAAGACATCGAGCTGTTCGTTAAAGAGTATTCTCAGGGGAAGTATTCGAAGAAGAGACCTTCTGCAACTACCGTGGCCAGAAATCTTTCGACGATCCGATCATTCTACACGTTTCTCTACATAAGTGGAACGGTAGGTAAGGTTCCGACCGAGCTGATCAAGAATCCGAAGACACGGCGTAGAATCCCTGATTACATAACGCATGATGAGGTCATGGAGATCCTTTCTTCCTTCAGAAGTACCAACCTGGGCAAAAGAAACAAGGCTATAGTTGCAGTAATGTACTTCTGTGGATTGAGGGTAAGCGAAGTGTGCAAATTGAGGCTCGGGGATCTCAGAATGGGCAATTCGCCGGCGGTGAGGATCATGAGCGGAAAGGGGAACAGAGATAGAGAAGTACCGATGAACGACCAGGTTCTCTCCATTATGAAGGAGTATCTCCAAATAAGAAGAGAGTTTCCCGTGAGTGAGTATGAAGACCACGTCTTTATAGGAACACGGGGAGAGCCAATGGCAAGAAACGTAATTCCAAAAGTACTAAATACACAAGTAAAATATGTATATCCGGAAAAACGAGTACATCCACATTTATTTCGACATAGTTTTGCTACACAACTTCTACAAAAAGGTGCAAGTATAAAGATTGTACAAGAATTGCTGGGACATGCAAATCTTAGCACTACTAGTATATATTTGCATATCACAGATAAAGAGAAGAGAGCAGCTGTACAATTGCTATCGGACTGATTTGCAAGTGAATATTGTGGAGTTGTTGTATGATAGATATTCACAATCACACTACGTATTCCGACGGAAGGAATACCGTGGAAGAGGTAATACAATCGGCATTGAAGGAAGGTCTTCAGATAGTCGGAATCTCCGATCACTTTGATCCATATGTAGCCCAAGAGGTCTGTCTTCAGCCCGAAGAAGTAAGCGTGTATCTAAAAGAGATAAGAACTTTAAGCGAAAAGTATCCAATAAAGGTTCTTGCCGGGCTTGAGCTTGGCCTGCAATCGGAAGGAATTCTCTGGCCCGGTGAAGAAATGGACTATTTCATCTACTCTGTTCACACCGTTCCAGGGAGACCCGATCTCAAGACCCTTGAAAACCCTTGGGATATATACCTTCAAGAGGCTATCAGTGCGGTAGATCTCATTGACAGACCTGGCTTTTTTGGTCACCTTGATTTTCTGCGAAGGCATATCCCGAAAGCAAAGCCTCCCAAACCTGGGCAGCTTATGGATACGCTTCTGATGAAGCTTGTATCGAATCACGTTGGACTCGAGTTGAACACCTCTGGCTGGATGTACGGAATTGGGGACCCTTCTCCCCAGCCATGGGTAATAGAGAGATATATAGACCTGGGGGGCCGCTTTGTTACGGTAGGTTCAGACTCGCACAGGGCCTCACAGATCGGAAATTTCACTGTGAAAGCGCTTTCTTTGCTTAGGCAAATGGGGATTAAAGAAGTGTTTTATTGTGAGAATGGTAGTTATATTCCCGTTCCGATAATGGAGGCAAAATGAGTGAAAAGAGGTTCGAAGGTTTTTCCGGCGAGACACTTTCATTTTTGATAGATCTCGGGATTAACAACAACCGATCATGGATGGAAAGAAACAGGGATCGATACCGTATAGAACTGTTGGAGCCATTCAGAGCTCTTGTAAAGCAGCTAGGCCCTTCCATGGAGAGAATCGATCCATTTATAGACGTTAGACCACAGGTGGGAAAGACTATTAGCAGGATCAGCAGAGATGCGAGACGTAACAAGGGAAAACCACCATACCGAACTAATATGTGGTTCACTTTCAGAGTTCCAGGACCCAACTGGAAAGACTCTCCTGGGTTCTTTTTCGAGCTTTTTCCAGACTGGTACCGGTACGGAATGGGTTTTTATCTGCCTTCCCGGGCGACAATGGTTAAGCTTTCTGAAGAGATCGAGAAAAACCCTGTAAGGTTTGTTGAAAAGACAGAGGTTCTGAGAGATAGCGAATTTTCTGTCTTCGGTGAGAAATACAAGAGAAGGAGGAATAGGAAGGGAGTGTCTGACAGCCTTTCCGAATGGCTTCAGTATCGAGATTTCTACATCGCCTCTAATCACGAAATCGATGAGATTCTTCTATCCTCCAGACTTGTCGGTCACCTTGAGGCGGCCTTTTCCGCGCTATCGGAGCTTTACGAATACTTCTGGGAGTTGAAAATGAGAGATGCCTAAAGCTTAGAGTAGGGAGCATTATCTAAAGGTTCTCGCAAAGATGCTTCAAGATTCTCTTTGATGCAGTACCGTCTCCAAACGGATTTTTTGCGTTTGCCATTCGCCTGTATTCATCAGAATCTCTTAGAAGTTTGACTGTCTCATTGAAGACGAAATCTCTGTCTGTTCCAACGAGCTTCGCGGTTCCTGCCTTTATGGCTTCCGGTCGTTCCGTCGTTTTTCTTAGTACCAAAGTTGGTTTCCCCAGAGCTGGAGCCTCTTCCTGAATCCCGCCGGAGTCGGTCAGTATTATCCTCGCCTTTTCCATCAACGATACGAAAGGGAGATAATCGAGTGGATCCGTTAAGACGATTCTGTCATGTTTCTCCAGCTCAGGATAAACAACCTCTCTTACGGCGGGATTCAAGTGAACGGGAAATACAACTTTCATCTTCGGAAACTCTTTAAGTATGTCCTTTATTGCTTTCATGACCTGTCGCATCGGCTCGCCCCAGTTTTCTCTTCTATGCATGGTTACCAGTATGTACTCATCTTCCTCTACACCGAGTGCTTCTCTAAAACTCGAAGTGAGTACGGATCGATTCTCCGTTACCCAGAGCAAGGCATCAATCACGGTGTTGCCAGTTACCAGTAGTTTGTTTTCAGGAACTCCTTCTTTCAGAAGGTTGTTCTTCGCATTTTCAGTGGGGGGATAGTGGAATGATGAGATGACTCCGTTTAGCCTTCTGTTAATCTCTTCAGGAAAGGGGTCATATATGTTTTCGGTTCTGAGTCCTGCTTCAACGTGACCTACGGGAATCTTGTGATAGAAGGAGACAAGTGCTCCTGCAAACGTAGAAGTTGTGTCGCCCTGAACCAGAGTCGCATCGAAGACGTTCTCTGAGTAAATCTCTTCGAGTTTGCTTATCAACCTTGAAGTAAGGCCTGCCAGTGACTGTCTCTCCTGCATTATGTTTAAGTCAAAATCCGCTTCTATGCCAAATAAGGATAAAACTTGATCGAGCATCTCTCTGTGCTGTGCCGTTGCTATAACTACCGGTCTAATTGGTGAATTCTTCAGAGCAAGATACACAGGGGCCATCTTCACAGCTTCAGGTCTCGTCCCGAAAATTAGCGCTACCTTTTTCATCTTCTTCAGCCGTCTGGCCGTTCCCTCCTTCTTTCCATTCACAAAAGCCATGTTCAGTATATCACAGTTTCCCGACTCAACATCTTAGAGAGTATCGACGAGCACAAGCTGCTCACCGACTCATTCCATGTATTATAATCTTGTCTGGAGGTCTCTATGACGGCAAGCACTGTGAGAAGCACCGCTATCTTTGCCATAGCAACTATGTTATCCAGATTAACGGGTCTCGCGAGAGACTCCCTCTTTGCAAACTACTTTGGTACTTCTGCTCAATATGATGCATATCTTGTGGCAATAATGATCCCCTTCTTCCTCAGAAAGATATTCGCAGACGGCGCCTTGACCATGGCATTTGTTCCGGTTTTCAACGAAAAGCTCAAGATTTCAAGAGAAAGGGCCTTTGTCTTTGCTTCTACTGTCATTGTCTTTGTAGTGATTGTTGCTGGATCGATTTCCGCCGGAGGGATGGTTTTTTCAGAGGGGGTAGCCTCAGTATTTGCCGGGGGTTTCGATAAGGATGCATTGGACCTGACATCGAGATTAATTCGAATCTCCTTTCCATTCATAGCGCTTGTTTCTCTATGGGCAGTTTACTGCGGAGTTCTCAACAGTCTCGATGCTTTCTTCATTGCGGCGGTTTCTCCAATGTTCATAAATCTCTCAACTATCGCAGGGATTCTGCTTTCAGAAAGGTTTTCGCCACCAATTGTCGGACCGACTATAGGTTTCCTGGCTGGCGGGGTAATCCAATTGGTTGTTGTAGCTCTGGCGGCCAAATCGAAGGGCTTTGTCTTCAAACCGGGATACAGCAAAAGTGATGTAAGGGAGTTCCTTATTCTTTTCCTTTTTTCGGCCGTATCTCCGGCTATAAACGAAATCAATTCCTTTGTAGATGTAAGAGTATCCACTGAACTGGGTCGAGGCGCAGTCTCTAGCCTGGGGTATGCTCAGAGGCTTTATCAACTTCCACTGGGCGTCTTCGCCGTTGCTGTCGCCACTGTAGCACTTCCAAGATTATCGAAACTCTCCGGTTCCGATGCGCGAGACCGTTTCAGGAAGGCTCTGTGGGACTCATTGACTGTGCTCGCCTTTCTTATCATACCTTCGACTCTGGGTCTTCTGGTCCTGGGTGAAGGAATAGTTCGGATTCTCTTTGAGAGGGGTTCTTTTACACCATCCGATACTGCGTTTACCACGTCTCTTCTTTACGGATATACTCTGGGATTGCCTTTCTATGGATCGTATGGGGTTTTATCAAGGGCTTACTATGCGAGAAAGAGTCCCAGAACTCCGACTATCATCTCCGCAATCATGGTAAGCGTCAATGTAGCACTAGATATTCTGCTTGGTTTTACAATTGGGCCGCTTGGCGTTGCATTGGCAACAAGTGTGGCCGGAATCGTTGGCACAGTTACCGTTTCGGTTGCACTGTTTAGGTGGAGCGGATACGACAGAGAAAAGATTATTGCTATTTTGAAGATAATACTTGCTTCGCTTGTCATGTCATGCGTCATGATTGCTGGGAGGACTTTATTTGGAACCGGATTCATTTCGACTTCGTTGACTCTTGTTGCAGGAATAATAGTGTATTTTCTTTCGGCAAGGATACTTCGTGTTGGGAATCTCTTCAAATTGAGAGATCTCTTGCGGAACAAAAAAAGCAGTTCTCAATAAATAGTCAACGCAACGGGTTTGTATTCCATCTTTTCACAGTAAAAGACCTCCTTGAATCCAATGCTCTTCAGCAGAAGTAATGCGTCGGAAACGTGACTACCTACGTCCTCCCTTCTATGAGAATCTGAACCTATTGTCACAAACTTCCCTCCACAGAGAAAGTACTTCTCCACAATCCAGCGTTGCGGTGAAGGTTCTTTGTAAGGATAACGCCAACCCGATGTGTTTATCTCAATTCCGATACCGGCTCTTATGAGCTTCCTCAGTAATTCGCAAAGAAGTTCCTCGTTGTCAAGAGCTTTATGACCGGGAAGATATCTTCTGAGAAAATCGATGTGACCGAAAAAACCCGGTCTGTCGATACCGGAAATCGCCTCGATTGCCTCTTCCAGATAAAGCGTCCAAACGTCCCCGGAAGTCAGGTCTTTAATTCCGGGAATTCCGTGAACCGAGTAAATGAAGTAATCAAAGTCACCTTCAGGTAAGGTCTTTGCGCATGACTGAAGCCCGACTTCTAGACCCGCCAGAACCTTGATAACTGAATTCTCTTTCATGCGAGAAAGGCTCCTCAAATAGATTTCAGGATCTTTCATCCTGTAGCTATCAGGGAAGGAATCGTCAAGATCATCATGGTCGGAGATTCCTATAACTTTCAGTCCTTTAAGAATTGCTTCCTCAACGATTTCCTCCACAGGTGTCTGACTGTCAGGGGAAAAGGAGCTGTGGTTATGCAGATCTACAGACACTTCTCAGTCACAGTCACATAGAACTTTTAGAAGCTCAGCTCGCAAAGTGCTTTCGATCCTTCCTCTAAAAGCAGCCAACGTTAAGGGTAGTTTTCCTGATAGCGTAACAGTAGAATCGGCAAACTTCACAGAACCTTCTGTCTTCATTCCGGCCGCCTTCAACCTGAATCTCAGGGAGTCGTCTTCCCAGGTTGAGTCAAGGGCGAACTTCCCTTCATATTCACTCTTCAGCTCTTCGATTTTCTTATTCAATCTCTTTATTGCCTCTTCAATTCCGAGTGTGTGCTCGATGATAACGGAAAGTTCTTTCAAATGAATCACCTCTCTCAATTGTATAGTAAAGAGGAAGCCGGTAGTATAAGCGGTCTCATGGTAAAATTTTCACGGAGGTTTAGAAATGAAAAAGATCTACTTAGTCATTGATACAGAAACAACTGGATCCAGTCCCCTTGAAGGGGATAGGATTCTTGAGATTGCAGCTATTCCGGTCTATGGAAACAAGATCTTGCACAATCTATCATTTCAGTCGCTCGTGAATCCGCTTGTAATGATTCCGGCGCAGATTACAGGCATTCACGGGCTGAAAAATGAGGATGTGTTAGATGAACCGACAATGGCAGAGGTCTTCCCAAGATTCCGAAATTACGTTGGAGGAGCCACGATTGTAGGTCATAACATCGTTAATGACATGACTTTTTTTGATATTGCATCGAAAGAAACCGGAATACTGCCCTTAGCAAATAACTACATTGACACTATTGACATAGCTCATGAAGTCTTTTCCGAAGGGCCTTATGGTCTTAAGAGCATTGCGAAGAGGTTGAGAATAAGAGATGTTCCGACTCACAGGGCGATGGACGATGCCAGGGTAACAGCAAAAGTCTTTCTGGCATTGGCAAGAAGACTCGGGGGCATATCTCAAATGGTCAAATACGAAAAGAAGTGGAGGGGTTAAGTTTGATAAAAGACTTTATACTCGATACCAATGTTCTTGTTCATGATCCATACTGTTTTGACAATTTTGAGGACAACAATCTAATCATTCCATTTCCCGTTCTTGAAGAGATAGACAAGCTGAAAAAAAACTCGGGATCTGTTGGCCAGAATGCTAGAAAAGTCAACAGGTTTCTCGATTCGTTGAGATCTAAGGGCAGACTGACCGAGGGTGTTAGGCTGGAGTCGGGCGGCACGCTGAGAATAGCAGTCTTCAATGAATTCAAGAGCCAGCTTCCGCCTTTTGCAGCAAGCGGGTACAAGGATAACGCTATCCTTCTATATATGAAAGAACTTGAACTCGTAGATAAACTTCCTGTGATACTTGTCAGTAAGGATATCAACATGCGAGTCAAAGCCGACATAATGGGGATGAAGGCTGAAGACTACCTTCACGATAAAGTTGAAATCGACGACAAGCTCTCAGGAGTTCACACGTTTGACGACTCAGCCTTAGAGACAAGTTCATAGATAGGGACGAGCTTTCGGTGGATGAACTCTCCGATTCCGTTGGGGCAAATGAATTTGTTGACTTCGGAAAGGGAATATTCGGAAGGGTAACTCCCGACGGCGAAATGATAGTTCCTCTTGAAGTCACAATGGATACAAGCAACTGGGGGATAAAGCCCAGAAATTACGAACAGATGATGGCCATGGAACTGCTTTTGGACGATAGGGTGAGGGTCGTCTTTATACCAGGAATTGCCGGAACTGGTAAGACGCTGATTTCGCTTGCTTGTGGTCTGAGGAAGGTTGTAGATGAAAAGAAGTATGAGAGATTGCTTGTTGCAAGGCCTATTATCC
>NZ_JFHJ01000236.1:0-1384 GCF_003666285.1 Mesotoga sp. HF07.pep.5.2.highcov
TCCTGCGGGGGAATACTGTATGTAAAACTCCAGAGAGCCTCTTCGGAATACGCTCCCCTATCGTCCCGTCCTCTGACTCTGAATGAGTGGCTTCCCTCTGAGTAACCACTCCACGTATAGTTCATCCCGAGTCCAAAATCGACCCAATCACCGTCGTCTTTGCTGTATTCATACTTTGCTATCGTGCCATCTGAGTCGCTGCCTGTCCATGAAAACGAGTTGCTTGACACGTATATATCGCCTTCAAGACCGCCAGTCTTTGTAATCACCGGGGCTGATTCGCATAACTGTAAGTGAATGACCAGATAACTATCTGCGAATACGCGCCCCCATCATCCAGAGCGCGAACATCGAAGACATGATTTCCTTCTGAGTATCCCCTCCACGTATAACTCAAGTCAGTACCTACACTTATCCAGTCACCGCGGTCCTTTCTGTATTCATACCGTTCTATCGATCCATCGGAATCGCTTCCCGTCCAGGTGAATGTATTGAGGTACCTGGTAGTATCGCCTTCAATTCCACCGGTCTTTGTTACTGTAGGAGCATTATTGTGCGGTACATATTCGAAATTCCAGACAAGAGTTGGAGAATACAATCCTTCGTCGTCTCTAGCCCTAACCTCAAAAGAGTGATTCCCGATAGAGTAATCGCCCCAGACGTATTCGTTTTCCATTCCATTGACGATCCAGGCCCCAGTATCTTTTCTGTATTCGTATTCAACTATTGTTCCATCGGGATCATTGCCCGACCAGGAAAAGGCGTTTGTGGCGTTATCTGTCTCTCCTTCAAGACCACCGGTCTTTGTCACTGCTGGTGGCACATTGGGAGGGTCGTAGTTGAACGACCACACGATTGTCTCCGAATAGGCCCCTTCATTGTCGAGAGCCCTTACTTCAAATGTATGCTCGCCTTCGGAATAACCGTTCCATGTGTATTCATCGGAAAGCTCTGTATCGATCCACTCTCCCGAGTCTTTTCTCAGTTCGAATCGCACTATTTCACCATCTGGATCGTTTCCGTTCCACGAGAAAGTGTTACTCGACTCTTCCGTTTCTCTTTCGACTCCTCCGGTCTTTGTTACTACTGGGGGCACGTTGGGAGGGTCGTAATTGAAGATCCAGATAGTAATTTCCGAATAGGCCCCTTCATTGTCGAGCGCCCTCACTTCAAACGTGTGTTCGCCTTCGGAATAACCGTTCCATGTGTATTCATCGGAAAGCTCTGTATCGATCCACTCTCCCGAGTCTTTTCTCAGTTCGAATCGCACTATTTCACCATCTGGATCGTTTCCGTTCCACGAGAAAGTGTTACTCGACTCTTCCGTTTCTCCTTCAACTCCTCCGGTCTTTGTCACTGCTGGAGGCACGTTGGGAGGGTCGTA
>NZ_JFHJ01000311.1:0-2696 GCF_003666285.1 Mesotoga sp. HF07.pep.5.2.highcov
GGCGAACAGCCGTTCGCCCCTACAAAAGAACCGGATAATCATCTGTAATTGTCAGCCCGTAGCATTTCGAATAGGGGACTGATGGGCTTCTGACGTCCCCCCGTCCGTTACGCCTTCGGCAGGAGACAATTGCAGGTTCACCGTAAACGATTCTCCGAACTCCGAGCGAGAGGAGCAAAAGATATGCTGCACAGGAAGAACGTGAAGAGCCGGTAGACGATCCTCTTGATCAATGATCCCATTCAGAATCATGCACTTGTTATTGTTTTTCTGAGCGATTAGCCTACAGCGTTTCAAACAAGCGGTTCCTCCAGCGATAAGGGTCTTCATCTTGATCGTGCAGCAGTATTATAGAATAGTGTGTCGATTTCTTTCTGTAGGGGCGAACGGCTGTTCGCCCACGAGAGCTGATAAGGAAACAAGAGCAGCGGTTTCACAGATAGAAGATCCAGATCCTGTGCAGAAGCGCTCACAGGATGACGGCCATTCTATTTTCACGTCACTCAACTTCTTGTTGTTTTTCTGAGTGATTAGCCTACAGCGTTTCAAACAAGCGGTTCCTCCAGCGATAAGGGTCTTCATCTTGATCGTGCAGCAGTATTATAGAATAGTGTGTCGATTTCTTTCTGTAGGGGCGAACGGCTGTTCGCCCAAAAGAGTACTGATAAGGGAACCGAATAGGGGACTGACGGGCTCCTGACGTCTGTCCCCGTCTATTCGTAAGTCCCTCACTGCGTCTTCCCGAAACAAATGTGCCTTTGCGCAAATCAATCCTATTTGGTTTTCATAACCCAGTTTTGATAACCCGTTCTAGTTAACCCACATATTATAACCCGCTCTTTCCGTTCTTTTCTCATTGGACCGTTGACGGCTAATGATTATAAACTCTCTTCTTCTCACGAGCGAAGCGAGCGTCTCGACATTACATTTTCTCGATTAATCTTATCCAAGGATGGCTCTTCACAGCGATCAGCGTCTTCTAGCCAGCGTTCAGCGGATCTTGTGGCCAGCGAAGCGGAACTGGCCCTTGCGAAGCAAAGACTGACCACTAGAGGTGACTGGCTTGCTTCAGCAGACTAACGCATCCAATCATCCACATAATCCTTCTAAAGTGGTAATATATAGTAAGCAAATCTAACAAAGAAGGTCTTCCGGTTGAGAAAGAGAATCGTATTACTGCTGACTTACACATTCATAACTACGATAACTATCTCTATGTATCGTGTTGTCTATAACTTATATCTGAGGGAAATTGGTTTCTCAAATACCCTCATAGGCAGCGTCACTTCTGCTCAGTTGTGGGGCTCGGCGATCATTGGACTGCTCACAGCTGTTCTCGCGGATACTATTGGAAAGAAGAAGATTCTCTTTCTCTCTGCGATTGTAGTTCCCGTTTCTGGAATAGCACTTGCATTCGTTGTCGATCCGACGTTAATTATCGTTTTGTCATTCATCAAGGGTGGTTTCACAGTAACTGCCTTTACAGTGGTCATGGCGACAATGACAAGCATAACAAAGACGGGAAACAGGGCAAAGGTCTTCGGTTTGAATTTCGGGATCAACATGGCAAGCGGAGTCATCGGCAATTTCATTGGCGGGGCCTTTGGGGACCTCTTCGGTCTTCAAACAACTCTGATTATCTCTATGGTTGCACATTTACCGGCACTCATACCTGTAATCAGACTTGAGATGACGGAGTCGAGATCCAGATTGAAGGAGCTCTTCAACTTTTCGGGGCTCCAGCAAGACCAGCGAAAGGTGCTTACCTACTACTTCATTTCCACGGCAACCGTGGGTTTTGGAGCCGGGCTTTTCATTCACTTTGGAAATCTAATATTCAAGGACTTATTCAACATGTCGGCAACAGGTATCGGAATTGCCTTGTCAATTGCACAGCTTGGAACGGCAGCCGGTTCAACACTCTCGCACAAGCTGGGTAAACGCTTTGGGGCACTGAAGTTCAACCTGACAATGCAGTTGCTTGTTATCCCCTTGATGCTCTCTCTAGTGATTGTGAGAGAGCCGATTCTTTTCACGATACTCTATGCCTTCAGATTCGTCTTCATGAACATAACTAACCCGATCATGACCTCAATAATATTTTCGTATGTTCCAGATTCGAAGCTATCAACAGTATCGGGAATAAACGGATTTCTCAACAACACAGTCAGGGCAGTGGCTGCAATGATCTTCGGGTTCATAGTCGGCACTTCTATCAGCGGTTATACAGAGTTGTTCTTATTGAGCACTGCGTTTTATGCTGCAAATGCTTTCATCATCTTCCTGTTTTATCGGGATTTCAAGAATGAGCCTAGAGTCCTGGAACTGTATGATTCAAAGAGAACTGGGTGAAGTGCCGTTGTGGGTTGTTGTTGTGGGTTGTAGGTGAAAACCGGAGCTACTGAGGAGAATTCTTCGAAGATCTGTTACTGTTCACGTCTCCTCGTTCTTCTGATGCTTCTTTACGGGAGCTAATCATTGCCCATAAGTCAGGACCTAACGAAAGATAATGTGTTTCTCCTCTTCCCTCGACAATGTACGCTGTATTTGGCTCCTGATGATCCTGATCTTAACTCCTCCCTTGAGGAAGCTCATGACTACCCATAAGTCATAGAGCTAATGAGAAATGATATGATGCTCCTTCTCTCTCGACAACATACGCTGTGTTTGCCTCCTGATGATCCTGATCTTAAATC
>NZ_JFHJ01000324.1:0-1482 GCF_003666285.1 Mesotoga sp. HF07.pep.5.2.highcov
ATAATCGCACGGCATCCAAAAAACTACACTTATCTTACCCTTCGGTTCTGAAGTCTTATTCGGTTGAAATTCCTAATGATGCTGGATTTGTGAAAGAGATCTCCTCTTCTCCGGGAGGTTTTGACGCCAGGATCTTCCTTGAACAGGAAGTGAGTGAGTTTGTCATGAATACCGAATACGTTATTTCGGGAGTCGTTGAGGTGGGTTCGGATATAGCTGTGTTAAGCTATAGATTCTGGGAACCGAATTCCGACGCTATGACAAGGGATATTTCTCTCGCTATGGAGCTTCCAGAAACGATAATTTCGAGACTTACAGAGGATGATATTTCTGTTAGACCATTTAAGGAAGCGAGTTTTGAAATTGAAGGAAACCTTGTCAAACTGCAAATGAAGTCGGTTCTTTCAAATGCTTCTGGCGAAATCAAGATCTCATTTCCGAAGAGCATTGCTAATACGATGCCAAATGCGGTCAATACAACTATAAGTAAAAGTGCATTGCGTAAGGAACATGAATCCGCTATGTTCCAGCAAGCCTTTCTTTCTGGTTTGATTGGCTTCCAAATAGCAGTTCCTTTCTTCGTGATCTTCTTCACATTCATACTTTTCGGGATCGAACCACAGGTGAAGTCTGAAATAGGCTACAGACTCTACGATGTACCGGGTTACCTTCTCAATGCTGTAATCAAGAATCCCTTTCAGGAAATTGACCATAACGGGTTTCTATCTACGATTATGGAGATGCATAACAGTGGGGAGATACAGATTGGTGAGAACACAATATCTTTCGAAACAAGTGAAAAAGGAATTCCGACACAGCAAAAATGGGCTTTGCAGACGCTGAAATCTCTTAGAAGAAATGAGGATGGATCGATAGAGATCCCTGATGCAGAGAGCGACGCTTTTTCTTTTGACGAGTTCAAAGAACAATACGGTTTCTGGCGGAAGCATGCTATGCGTGTTGTAAAGTCGGGGCGATTCTATGAGTATCTGGGTTCAACTGTAATGTCTGTGTTTTCTATATTGTATCTAATAATATGGTCACTGATATTGAAATTCGTCTTTGGGAACTGGCAAGTTTATCTCTCCTTCCCCGATGAATCGCTGGCGATTTCAATAGTCCTTTACGTCGATTGGTGTCTCGGCTGGCTACTTCTCGTTCTTCCAAAGAATATCTTTGCTCGGTGGACGCCTTCTGGAAGGTTGTTCTACATGGAATGGAAAAAAACCGAGAAGGAGCTTCTTTCAAAACAGTCATGGACTAATGATGACATTGCAAAGCTAGTTGCTCTTGGTCACCTACAGGACCTTATTTCCAACAGGAAGAGAGTATCTGATCAACAGCTCACTTTGCTGCGCCAGCTACAAAGACTCGAGATGATTTTTAACAAGGTGAGACCTTGATTCCTACATTGAATTTGAGCTGATTAACCCGAAAGTGAACAGGGTTGACAACTGAAATTCTAATCCTTTATAATTAGTT
>NZ_JFHJ01000159.1:0-2079 GCF_003666285.1 Mesotoga sp. HF07.pep.5.2.highcov
ATATTTGCAGACACTGGCGCAAGAATGCCTAAGGGTCTTCTGCTTGTGGGGCCTCCCGGAACGGGAAAGACATTGCTTGCAAGAGCCGTAGCTGGTGAAGCAGGAGTTCCGTTTTTCTTCATTAGCGGGTCGGACTTCGTCGAGCTCTTCGTAGGAGTCGGTGCGGCAAGAGTGAGAGATCTGTTCACTCAGGCGAAGTCTTCAGCGCCTTCGATTCTTTTCATCGATGAAATCGATGCGGTTGGAAGACATAGAGGAGCAGGGCTTGGCGGAGGGCATGACGAGCGGGAACAGACTTTAAACCAGATTCTAGTAGAGATGGATGGGTTTGATGCTAAAACAGGTGTCATAGTAATAGCCGCAACAAACCGTCCAGACATTCTCGATAAAGCTTTACTAAGACCTGGGAGATTCGACAAGAAAATATCTGTTGATCCTCCTGATTTGAAAGGGAGATCAGAGATTCTCAAGATACATATGCGCGGAAAACCGATAGATCCCGAAGTTGATGTTCAGCTCTTGGGAAGGAGGACACCTGGATTTGTCGGTGCAGATCTTGAGAACCTGATCAATGAGGCGGCAATTCTCTCAGCCAGAAAAAAGAAAAAGATGATTGGAATGCCAGAACTTGAGGAAGCCATTGATAGGGTCCTGGCCGGTCCTGCAAAGAGATCGAGAATCATAAACGATAGAGAGAAGAAAATACTTGCCTATCACGAACTGGGCCATGCGGTTGTCGGCTTAATTCTTCCAAAGGCGTTCCCGGTTCACAAAGTAACAATAATTCCTCGTGGGACTTCTACCCTGGGTTTTACGGAGAGTCTACCGCTGGAGGATAGGTATCTCATAACCAAGTCTGAGCTTCTGGATAATATGGCGCAGGCGCTTGGAGGAAGGGCAGCCGAAGATCTTGTCTTTGGAGAAATAACCACAGGAGCTGCTAGTGATCTGGAAAGAGCCAGTGCGATGGCTAGAAGTATGGTAACACAGTTTGGAATGAGTGAAAGACTGGGACCCATTGCCTGGGGCAAAGAGGAAGAAGAAGTATTCCTGGGCAGAGAACTCACACGGATGAAGAACTACTCGGAGGAGATCGCTAGCGAAATTGACTCCGAAGTCAAGACTATTGTTCTCACTTGTTATGAAAAAGCTAAGAGAGTCCTCTCTGACCATAGAAAAAAGCTTGATGAAGCGGCAGAGTACCTTCTTCAGAAAGAGACTATTTCGGGGAAGGAACTGGCCGATATTCTTGGACTTGAAGGCGGTAACTATTACAAGGATGATCTTGAGACCATAGAAATTGCTCCAGGAGCATCTGCAGAAGAGCCAGATATTGCAAAGGATTAGAGGTGGCGAAAAATGCTGGATTTAGAGCGGTTAAGATCACTGGAAAACAGTGAATTCACCCAAACTGTTATTCCTACCGACGTTTCTTTGAGATGGTCGGAACGGTACGATCTTGAACTGCTAAATCTCCTGTCTACCAGTGGACTGATGAAGATTGTCCACAGTTGTGGCCACAGTCTGATATCTGACTTTGAATCGGATTCGCTGGTTTCTGTGGTTTCTGAAACATCTGTAAAACACTATTCTCCCTTATTGATGGAAGAGGAGCTCGTTATAAACATCAGGATAGTATCTGTTTCAGATAGTGCGGAAGTGCACTTTTCCGGGTCGGTTGTACAGCTAGGAACCGAGGCGGGTGCTTTTGAGTTCTCCAGGAAGTTCATCTCTGTTGACTTCTTTAGGAGAGCATTTGGTGCGTAAACCGAGAGACAGAAAAAGCTGGAGCGAGTATGAGATAGTTTCCAGACTCAGATCAAGAGAGCGATTTGTTAAAGAAGTACGTGGTTTTGGAGATGTGAAGGTAGCAATTATCTACCCGAACTCATATAAAGTAGGAAGCGCAAGTCTATCGACTCATGTATTGATGACTAAGTTCAACGAGCTGGGTAGTGTAAGGGCGGAGAGATTCTTTTTTCATAAGAGTTTTTCGAAGCATTATTCTTTTGATTCATTAACGCCGCTTGATGAATTTGTGATTTGGTCTTTTTCTGTGCATTTTGAACTCGATCTGCT
>NZ_JFHJ01000251.1:0-2718 GCF_003666285.1 Mesotoga sp. HF07.pep.5.2.highcov
GCGTAGAAACCGTCGATGTCGGCAGCGAGGTAAACCTTTTCATTCAGCCAGTATGCGCCCTTCACTTTGATAATCGGAACGGGACCGACGTTTTTATTGTCGACGAACTTCGTTCCATCGAGAGACTCGAAATAGATATCTGCATTTCTCAACTGAAGAGAAAGACCAAGGGCAAGATAGCTGTTGCCCTTTCTCAAGACGTCGTAAGTGTAACTGACCCTGTAGAAGGGGAAGCCGTAGTTCAAGAGGATTCCGCTTCCGGCGGGGAAGGTGACTCCATCGACTATCAGATCGTTTTTAAGCTGAACCTTCGACTGAACGGTAAGCGGCTGATACAGAAAGTAGACCGTATGTTTGCCAATGCTAAGCCCGGCGGTGTACCTTTGATATGGAAAGAGAACGTCCTGACCGCCATCTTTCACGTAGTTAAGAACGGTTCCCGTCTGACCGAACTGAATGGTGTGGAAGATCACTCCTGTAAATCCGATCTCATAATCAAGCTCGAGTTTGAACCTGTTTTCGGGGTTGTTCAACATCCCAGCCGATGAAACAACTGCGATGAGAAGAACCACTATCAGTACGAACCTTGTCTTCACGATTCCACCTCCGTTTATACTGATTACAATTATAAAGCTTCCAGTTACAAAAGTGTCAGGTCATTTGGGGATTGTCGATCTCTTCTTCGCTGCTAGAATAGTCGCAAAGGGGGCAAATATGGAGAAGCGTTTACCTATTATGGAACATGATTATGAAAGACCGGCCGTTATAGAACCGACGAAGGTCATCTCTTCGATCCCCGAAATGCCGGAAAGAGCGGTAATTCTCTTCTATCAGGGTGTGATAGAGACTCTCTTGAGCAAGGGTCTTCTGAAGAAGATCATTGACAGGAGAAGCGAGGTAGGATTCTTCCCCGTCTATGAGATCGAGTACAGAGGGGTCAAAATCGCTATCTTGAATCCCGGACTTGGAGCGCCGTCGGCGGCGGGCTTCTATGAGGAGCTCATCGCCCTTGGAGTTAGAAAGACAATAGCCTGCGGCTCATGCGGAGTGCTCAAGAGGGATATTCCTAGGGGAGAAATCATAGTCGTTGAATCTGCTATCAGAGACGAGGGAACCTCGTACCATTACCTGGAGCCTTCCCGCGAAATCGCTGTAGATACAGAGGTTTTGGAAAAGGTAGAGGCTGCACTGGAAGCTTTATCGATTCCATATATCAGAGGAAAGACATGGACAACAGACGCTTTCTACAGGGAGACGAAGAAGATAGTCAAGGAGAGAATCGACGAGGGCTGTATTGCCGTCGAAATGGAGGCTTCGGCCCTTATGGCCGTCTCAAAGTTCAGAAATGTCCTCTTTGGACAGCTTCTTTCCTCGGGAGACGATGTTAGCGGCGAAGAGTGGGACAGAAGATTTCATCCCGAGGCCGCCAGTCACAAAGAACGCGTCTTCTGGGCTGCGATAGAGTGCTGCCTCAACCTGTAGACCTGTCTATTCTCTTTGCTCTTGCCGGTCTTTTCCGAAGAAAACAAGGTAATGTGAGGTGATTTTGTGAACGGACCGAGAAGAGTTTCCGAAGAAGAGTACGAGAAAGTTGCGGAGATCCTTACCGAAGCCTTCTTTGAAGATCCCATGATCAAATACGTATTCAAGGACAGAGAAAGAAAAGATATAAGAAGACTGTACGGCGTAATGACGAAAGCGTACGCTCCATCAAGCGATATCTACTTCGATTCCGAAGAGACTGACGGCATGATCCAGTGGATAGACTCTGAAAAGGAACCCGGCCTAATGGCATGGCTCCGGAGTGGGGCGATGAGAATGATCGCTTCGCCTATGAGCGCGCTCTTTCGTTTAATGAAAACAGGCATGGAGATTTCTAAGACCCAGAAAGAATGCATGAAAGAACACAATCTTCACCTTATCTTGCTGGCCGTTTTACCTCGAAAACAGGGAATGGGAATAGGAAAGAGACTGATGAACCTCTTTATTGAGGAAGCAGACTCCAGAGGACGCCCGTGTTATCTTGAAACCCAGAATCCGTCAAATATAGGCTTCTACGAATCCTTTGGATTCTCGGTCGTAAAGGAAATCGAAATCTCGTCCGAGCTGAGATCATGGAGCATGGTGAGGCCGATTTCAATTGAAGAGCACAAAAATCCCTGAACGCTGATAAAAACCGCGTTGTCCGTCAACGGTCCCCCGTACTCCGCCGAGAATACCAGTTCTTCGTTCCGACGCTACGCGTGCAGGTTGTTAGTTCTTCGTCTGAAATTCCGTCATCTGAACTTGTTTCAGCATCTCTATCCTAAGAACCGCTATACATTGATGAAAACCACGTTGTTCGTCAACGATCCTCCCCACCCCGCCAAGAATACCGGTTCTTCGTTCCGACGCTACTCGTCCAGTTTCTTAGTTCTTGGTAAAGAATTCCGTAATGACTGAAAATGAGGTCCGTTCTTGATCTTAAATCCCCGCTTGGGCGGGGGGGACCGCTTGCGGTGGGGTGTGTGCTCTTTGAACAACGTTTAGAATAGATTGGCCTGTTCGCAATTGAACTATATATTCACTACTTCACGTTATTAATCTGTGATCCATATGTATGCTCCTACCAGAGACCAAGAACTAACATCGAGCAACCACTCACATCGGACTATTTCAGAGCATCGGTTTTTTCGCATACAAAGACCAACACCCTCCGCCACTACGTGGCCCTCCTCC
>NZ_JFHJ01000015.1:0-5375 GCF_003666285.1 Mesotoga sp. HF07.pep.5.2.highcov
ACACATAGTTTTTCCCCGGATCGATAGGGTTACGAAAGTTCAGTGGTTTTTCGGTTTATTGCAGGGGTAGTGATGTGGAAACATGAAAAGAAGAATTGTAATACCCTATACCAGTTTATGGTATGATACTTTCATTAGTAAGTGGAATATTTCACAAATTTCACATAAAGGGGTGGTGTAATGGCCCTGCAATTCATCTCTCTACTGGTGATCTCCTTTATCATCTGGCTGGGCTTAGCCGGGAGTTTTGCCCTTGCCGAGATACTTCTTGGGCTTGTGGTTTCGACTGTTGTAGCCATAATCTTGAGCAAGTACTCAAGATTCCGGATCGGTCTGGATTTTCCTGTTCGGGTCTTCAGATTCGTATTCTCCTTCCTTCCAATCTTCATTATGGAAATGGTAAAGGCAAATATCGATGTAGCCAAAAGAGTCTTGAATCCTTCTCTTCCGATAAACCCTTCGATGGTAGAAGTTGAAACGGATTTGAAAGGGGAGATCTCGAAGCTCACTCTGGCCAACTCAATAACTCTCACACCTGGGACCTTGACAGTTGACATTGGTGAAGACCGTCTCCTGGTTCACTGGATAGACAAGAAGACCAGTGAACCCGAGAGAATAAGAGAAGAGATCTCGGGAAAGTTTGAGAAGAGAATAGGGGGGATCTTCGAATGATAGGCTTCTCCATCTTCTTTTCGCTAATACTCATTGGCGCCGCTCTGACTCTATACAGATTACTGAGAGGGCCGACGGTTCCCGACAGAGTCGCAGCACTGGATATATTGAACGTGATGATTACTAGTGCAATAGTATTGTTTTCTCTAATCGATGGCAATCCTCTCTTTCTAGATATAGCGCTTGTTTATGCTGCGCTCTCGTTTCTTGAGACCATAGTGGTTGCCAGGTATCTGGAGGGGAGAAGATGATCATACTAGATATTGTGGGATATGGGCTCTTATCTGTCGGCACATTTTTCTTTTTCCTGGGAGGCCTTGGAATGCTGAGGATGCCCGATGTTTTCAACAGGCTGCAGGCCGGAACGAAGGCAACTACACTGGGTTCGTTCTCCGTGATACTTGGTGTGGGACTGATAAATCCACAGTGGCTGCTGAAGACTATAATCATAGTCGCCTTCATTGCTATTACAAATCCTGTCGGGAGTTCAGCGATAGCCAGAACGGCCCTGAAGAAAGGAATAATACCGATAACTTATCAGGAATCTCATAAGGAACCGGACGGTCTCCCCAAAGGGGGTGGGGAAGAGTGAACGTATTCTCGTTCATAATCGGAGTGGTAATGGTGGGACTGGCTATTTTCGCGATTGAGGCGAATAAGCTGTTGACTTCCGTGATAATGCTCTCCGCAATGGGGCTTCTGTCTGTCATACTGTTTGTTATCATGAAAGCTCCGGATGTCGCAATAACGGAAGCTTCTGTTGGAGCCGGCCTCACTACGGCCATATTCCTCCTCTCCCTTAGGAAGCTGAAACGAGCTGATGTAGAATGAAGCGGATGATCTCTGCACTTATAGCTCTTCTTTTCTTCTTCATGATCGTAACCGTTCTGAATACCGACTCTTCAGATTCTATGGGGATTCCAGGATACGGTGATGTGAAGCTCTCGGAAAGAGTCTCAGCGAAATACATCGAGAAATCGGTCAATGGTAATGAAGATGAGATTAAGTTCGGAGTAACTGCAAACGCCGAAACGGGTTCGGCAAACATGGTTACTTCGATAGTCGTCAATTACAGATCATTCGACACCCTTGGAGAGGTGACGGTCCTCTTCATTTCGGCGACCGGGGTTGGACTGCTTCTTGGAGGGGGGAGAAAGAGGATTCGTTCGGCAATATCCGTTAGCCCAGTTGTCAAGACCGCCTCGCGCGTAATCTCCCCATTGCTAATGGTGCTGGGGATATACGTATTCGTTCACGGCCATCTAACACCGGGCGGAGGATTCCCCGGTGGAGCGATAATCGCAGCCGGTTTCTTGCTGCTCGTTGCGGTTGACGATGAAAAGAGGGCTTCAAAGGGACTTAAGATACTGGAGGGTACAATGGGACTTCTCTACGTTCTCATAGGTATAGCCGGCCTGTTGATCTCAGGTTCCTTCCTTAAGAATTTCCTTCCCACGGGTGTGGTAGGAGAGCTTTTCAGCGCAGGAATTATACCGGTTGTTTACTCTGTAATCGGTCTCAAGGTTGGAGCAGAGCTTTCCGGAATTGTAGATGACTTCATTTCGGAAGGGGGCGATGAAGTATGATCCAGTACTTCTCTATGATGCTGGTAGCCGTGGGTTTATACGGCCTTCTTTCGCAGAAGAATCTCGTTAAGCTAATAATATCTCTAAATATCGCAGAGATTGGAGTCAACCTCTTCATTGTCTCTATTGGTTACATAGAAGGGGGAGCGGCTCCTATTCTTTCTTCGGTCAGCGACAACTCGTCGCTTCTCTTTGTCGATCCTCTTCCCCAGGCTCTAGTTCTGACTTCTATAGTCATCGGGGTTGGCATAACAGCCCTCGCGCTTGCGCTTATTGTTTCTGTAAACAAATCAAGGGGCACGATAGATATCTCGGAGCTCTCGAGTAGAGGAGGAGATTCCGAATGAATCCCGTATGGTTAATTGCGATACCCCTCGCGCTGGCCTTTGTGAGCGCCTTCTGGAGAAGTGTATCCGGTTGGGCTCTGCTTGTAGCAGCCTTCTTCAACGCTTTCGCTGGGGTTTTCGGAGTAATGTTCCTCACCGATACAAGCTTCTCTATTGGCGGGTGGAAGGCTCCGTATGGTATCAGCTTGCTCGTCAACGACGCTACGAAGCTTTTGCTTCCCGTTGCAAATATTCTCTTTCTTTTTGCAGTGTTGAGTTACCTACGAAAAGGGAATGAGACAACGAAGTACTCGGTGGTTTTCTTGGTAGCTCTTGCCTCACTTAACGGGGTCCTCTTGACAAACGATCTCTTCAACCTCTTCGTTTTTCTCGAGATCGCCGGTATCTCCGCCTATCTTCTTGCATCTACTGGAGAAGGCAGCGGTTCAAAGGTTGCATCTTTCAAGTATCTGATGATAGGATCGGTAGGATCGCTATTGTATCTTCTTGGGATTGCGATTCTTTACGGGGCAGCGGGCACTCTGAACATTTCCGAACTTGCTGCCAGGGTATCATCCGGCCAGATAAGCGGGGATGTGACACTAGTTTCTTCACTTCTTATTGTTGCGGGTCTTGGCGTCGAATCGAAATTGCTCCCCTTCAACGGTTGGGTTCCCGACGTTCTGACGAAATCGTCGCGTGTGGCGACACTAGTTCTTGCGTCGGTCTATCCGCTCGCAATGGTGAATGCATTTTCAAAGGTCCTTCTCGCCGTTGGAGATGATCGCGCGATGACTCTCGTCATTCTTCTTGGAACGGCAACTGTCCTTGTAGGTGAGGTCCTTGCTTTCAGTCAGAAGTCGTTGAGAAGAACGCTTGCCTATTCAAGCATCGCTCAGTCGGGCCTAGCGATCTTTCTTGTAGGGATCGGGAGCATTGAGGCAATCACGGCATCGATAATGCTTCTTATAAACAACGCCCTCTCTAAGTTTATGCTCTTCTCCGTTGACGACCAGGTTATAGATGAACTGGGCCGAGACGATAGAAACACCCTTAACGGTTACGGCCGAAAGTCACCGATAGTCGGAGTAACATTCGTTGTCTCCGCGCTTTCAATCGCAGGTATGCCACTCTTCTTCGGATTCAGGGGAAAGCTGAACGCGATCTCGGCCAGTTTCGAGGCCTCTATAGCCGTTCCTGTAATAATTCTCATTGCAGCGGCCATTGAAGTTACATATTACTTCAGTTGGATCTTCTCCTTCTTCAAGCCGGTTGGAACAGCTCAGACGCCTGAGAAGAGAATGGTTCCATCGGTGGAGTTCGTTGCCTTCGGGCTTGTGCTAAGTACGGTCATTGTCTTCCTCGGGGTAAGCTCCGGGGAGGCTTTCACAATGTTTGAGAGAGCCGCGGATTCTCTTGTAAATGGCGTTCTGGCAATCGGAAAGGCCATTCTGGGAGGGATGTAGATGAATATACTCTTTGTGATAGCGGCATCTCTCTTTGCCGCTCCGTTGTTCTTTCTGGTTTCGAAATTTAAGAAGAGTGCTGCCTATGTTGCGTACGCCGCGTTCCAGATATTTATCTTTGTCTATGTATTTTTCTGGGGAGGTAACGGAGCATCATATGAAGTGGTTGGGATAACTGGAAGACTCAACTTCAATTTCTCTATGACCCCCGTTAACTGGTTTTTCGCTTCGATAGTGATGCTAATTATATCCATGACTGCAGTCTTCATGCTTCCTCTAAAGAAAAGCCCCGTCAAGGTCTTTCTGCTTAGTCTTGTAACTTCGGGAGCGATCGGGGCGGTCTTCTCGGCCGATTTCCTCACTTTGATGATCTTCTGGGAGATTTCCACATGGGCCTCTCTGATTCTCATAATTCAAGACAAGGAAAAGTCGACTGGAGAGGCGATAAAGTATGCCGCTATCGCGGCGGTGGGAAGTTATTCAATGTTGTTCGCGATCTTTTATATGGACAGCAGGCTGGGAACCGTCGAATTTTCCAGTGTGGCTTTGAAGATCGAGAGCCAACCGATCGGTGTTCAGCTCACAATCTTCATAGCCTTGGCGGTAATGGTTCTTGCAAAGATGGGAACTTTCCCTCTCCATACATGGCTTAGGGGCTCACATTCTTCTGCACCAGACGAATTCAGCCCCATCCTTTCCGGAGGACTCACAAAACTCGGTGGCTTTCTACTCTTCACCATGACGATTGTTTTCCCCTCCTTTAAGGTTTTCGGCAAACTTCCCCTTTTTAACGGCATTCCGATCGTAAATTATGGATTTGCCCTCCTTGGGGGCATTTCGATAGTTGTGGGAACGGTTATGGCTATACGAATGGAAGACGCCAAAGAACTCATCGCCTTTTCGACTGTAAGCAATTCAGGCTATATAGTGTTGGCCCTCGCCATTGGTGGAACCTACGCGACTGCCGGAGGGATGATGCACATTCTCAACCACGCAATGGCATCTGCCGCCATGTTTATGGCGATAGCTGCGGTAGCCTACAGGACAAAGACTACGAAAATGCACGAGATGGGAGGACTCATAATGAAGATGCCCGTCACCTTCGCCGTTTATCTCGTTGCGATTATTTCGGTGGCTGGAATTCCTCCTACAAGCGGATTCGTGTCGAAGTGGTTGATCTATCAGCAGCTAGTGCAGGATGGTTTGCCGTTTCTAGCCTTTGCCGCTTTCTTTGGAAGCATAGGGTCATTCATGTATGTCTTCAAACCTCTAGCGGGGATTTTCCTGGGACAACTGAAGCCCGAACATGAGAAAGTTAGAGAAGC
>NZ_JFHJ01000575.1:0-7005 GCF_003666285.1 Mesotoga sp. HF07.pep.5.2.highcov
AACTCACAACTTGGAACTGATCCTTTGTTCTTTCCAACCCCCTAGCCGCTACCACCGACCATGGTTTCTCAAAAACTGCATAGTCATCGAAGCCGATAGCGTTTTTGACACCACTACCCCCGACCACGGTTTCTCATAAGCCCGGATCCCGAAACAAGTTCGGGATGACAGTCCTTCCCGTCATTCTGGCATGCTTCTGGCCAGAATCTCTAGGTTCGTTCAACTATTGAAGAGGACGATCTCTATCCTTGGGAAGACTGATCCTTAATAGCGGGCGTGCCGCCGCACGCCCCTACATCCGTTTGGATCGAATTTATTCGCACACTGCAACTCACAACTTGGAACTGATCCTTTGTTCTTTCCAACCCCCTAGCCGCTACCCCCGATCACGGTTTCTCATAAGCCCGGATCCCAAAACAAGTTCGGGATGACAATGTTAGGCAATTACGAAATTGTCAAATTCCGTCTGGAGTAGCACTGATAATCATTGGTGGGCAATGACTTCTGTTTACCAAACCCAGAGCCAAGACGCTGGACTTGCGCTCCCCTTTTTGTTCTTGCAACTAATCCTCTGTTTTTCTCTCGGTTGAGTTCAGACCTTTGAGGCTCATTTTAATTTAGCGATTCTATCAGTTTCTTATTGCATTTTCAGAGAGAATTCTTATTAGAAATGAGTTTCTTGCTTCTATTCGACCTAGAATGGTTTTAATCGGTCAACATCGATTCTAGTTCGAATTGGTTTTTAGAGCTTGTAGATTATAGAATTAAATGGTTACATAAGTAAGTTACATATGTAACTTAATACAAAAAGGGAGGTTATTACATGCGAAAATCTACGCTACTGGTATTCATGATGCTGGTTGTACTGGCTTTCACAGGAGTATCCCAGGTAATCAATATCTGGATTGGCGGACAAGTTGCTGAGCTCGATGAGACCTGGGAAATGATTGTGGGGAAGTTCGAAGAGGAAACAGGGCTTAAGGTAGAGGTTCAACTGTTCGGCTTTGACATTTACTACGACAAACTTCTAACGGCACTACAGGCAGGTCAGGGCCCTGATCTTGCGTTCGCCGACCTAGGTGGATGGGTTCCAACATTTGCAGAGAAGGGCTGGTTAGAACCAATGGGCGCTCTTCTTGACTCCTGGGATGGAACTGAGCAAATCTGGCCGAATCTGTGGCCGACGGTTCTGCACAACGGCGAAAGATACGGTCTTCCGTGGTATACAGATTGCCGACTTCTTCTTTACAATCAGACGATGTTCGATCAGGCCGGACTTGACAGGAACGATCCACCGGCAACATGGGAAGAACTGGTCTATCAGGCTATGAAGCTTACAGATGCCAGCAAAAGAGTGTTCGGTTACGGAGTCAGCGGTACCAAGACTGAGCACACAACGCTCGCTTACATAATCTTCCTTTACGGCGCTGGTGGTCAGCTTTTGACGGATGACTACTCGGCAGCGGCCTTTAACACTCCTGAGGGCCTCAGAGCTCTCAAGTTCTATACCGATCTAGCGCTGACTTATGCCGTAAGCCCCAACGCAGTTACGTATAACGAAGATGACTACAGAAACATGATGGCTCAGAACAGAGTTGCAATGGCGGTTGGCGGACCTTGGTCTTTCCCGCTCATTGAGACAGCAAATCCCGATATAGTTGGGAACTACAGCGTTTCTCTTCATCCTTATGGAGCAACACCCGCAAGTGTTCTCGGTGGTTGGGCACTGGTTATCCCATCTGCAAGTAAAAACAAGGATAATGCATGGGAACTCGCGAAGTACCTGACAAGCTATGAAACCTGGATGACCTGGATCGAAGCTAAAGGCGGGCCAATGCCTTCCAGACAGGACGTTTGTTTTGATTCACCAGTTCTTCAGGACCCAAAGTGGAAGGTCATTTTTGAGACTTTCCCACACGCAGTCTCAAGACCTCCAATTCCCGAATATCCTCAGGTTTCTGAGCAGATTCAAATCATGATTCAGGACGTTCTTCTTGGAAAAGTAACACCTGAAGAAGCAATTAAAACTGCTGAGGCAAATGTAAACGCTATACTGGCTAAGTGATAAACTTTCCATGGGGCGGGCAAGAGCCCGCCCTTTCATTACTCCCTGATGAAAGGGTTGAAAACAGATGAGTAAACTTGCAAGAGAAGAGAAGACAGCCTTCAAAATGGTACTGCCCTATCTTTTGATAATAGTCTTGCTCTTCGTTTATCTTATAGGCTCTAATATCTACAGCAGTTTCACAACGGAAGAGGGTGCCTTCACACTTCAGAACTACTCCAATGTGTTCACCGATCCTGTTGTCGGTAGATCGATGATTAACACCGTTGTCTGGGTAATAGGAAGCGTACTTGGACAGTTGCTTCTCGGCTTGCTCGTCGCTCTGCTTCTAAATGAATCGACAAAAGGGCAGATAATATTCAGGAGCATCATTCTCATACTTCCCTGGGCAACGCTGGACATTGTTGCCGGTGTGATGTGGAAGTGGATGTACAACGATATGTATGGAGTGCTCAATGATGTTCTGGTCAAAATGAACATAATAAATGATTACATACCCTGGCTCGCTACTGAAAATATGGCTATGATCTCGGTAATAATTGCAAACATATGGAAAGGCTTTTGCCTTTCTGGAATGTTTTTCCTGGCAGGGCTTCAGACAATACCACCCGATCTTTATGAAGCTGCAGAAATCGACGGCGCCAACTCTATCAGAAGATTCTGGAGGATTACTATTCCTCAGCTCAAGCCGGTCATTATGACAACACTTATGCTTACTGTGATCTGGACGATCAACTACTTCCCGCTGATCTACATCATGACGGGAGGCGGACCGGGATACGGTACAGAGACTGTAGTTACCTATATCTACAAACTTGGATTCAGGTTCCTGGAGTTCAATAAAGCAGCCGCACTTTCAAATATTCTGTTCGTTGCAATATTCGCTATCGCATTTGTCTTCCTGAGAAGCATTGCAAAGGAGGAAGCGAGATGAAGAGAAACACAAAGAAAAAGGTCAAGAAGTCAATTACCTATTCTTTGCTAATATTCCTATCAGTGGTGATAGCCTTCCCTTTTGTGTGGCTTATCCTGACTGCGATAAAAACCTATCCGGATATCTATGCCTATCCAATAAAATATTTCATTTTCGAACCAACGAGAGAACACTTTGACAAGATAGCCGACATGAATTTCTGGTCTTACTTCAAGAACAGTGTAATCGTAGGAACTGGGACAATGTTCTTCTCCATACTTATTGGATTGTTTCCCGCCTATGCGTTTGCCAGATATGAGTTCAGATTCAAGAGGCCTCTTCTTACAGGAGTTATGGTATTTCAGATGCTTCCTGTCGTAGTGTTCCTTCTACCGATTTTTAAGACGCTCAACAATATTGGAATTCTCAATACATATTTTGGCTTGATCCTATCTTACTTGCCATTCACAACGCCAATTTCTATTATGTTCATGAGAACCTTCTTCTTATCAATACCGAAATCGCTGGAAGAAGCTGCACGAATAGACGGCTGTACCTTTGGCCAGGCGTTCAGAAAGGTTATTCTGCCAATCACGCTTCCAGGGATAGCAGCCGTAGGCGTCTACGCCTTCTTGTTTTCATGGAGTGAACTCATGTACTCGATGTCTATTCTGACATCAAAGGCAAAACAGACAATCCCGACGTTCCTTCAGCTTTTCGTGGGTCAGTATCAGACTAGGTGGGGTCCGCTTTTTGCAGGATCGATACTGGCGACGATTCCGCCGCTCATAATATTCATGATCTTGCAGAAGTTCTTTATAGCGGGACTGGTAAGCGGATCTGTGAAGGAGTAAGAGATGATTAGCGATGAACTGCTTTTCGAGGTTGCGACCGATTACTACGTGAAAGGAATGCTCCAGAAGGATATTGCTAATAAGTACGGCGTTTCCAGAGTACAGATTAGCAAATATCTCAAGATGGCGCAAGAAAGAGGAATCGTTCATATTGAAGTTGAGCAGCCATCGGTAAAGACATCCATTAGAAGGGAATACGAGGATTTCTTCAGGGAGAGATATGGTCTGAAGAAGATGTTCATCGCAAGAGGTGCGAGGAACGAAAAGACTGTCTTGAAGGCTTTGTCTAGAGAGGTTCATAAATATCTGAGAACTTTGCCTGAAAAGCCTATGAATATCGGGCTTGGATGGGGCAACACAATCTTTACCGTAGCGGAATCGATTGAGAGACTTGAAAGACCGGACTGGCAACTTATACCTTTATCAGGGGGTACCGCAAGACTCGCCGACAAAAGGTTTAACATCAACCACATTGTCCAGAATTTCGCCACTCGGCTATCGGGAAAAGCCGTTCCAATGTATTTGCCCTTCATATTCGAAAACGCCCGCCAGCTGGAGAATACAAAGCAATCCCTTGAGTACATGAACATCCAGAAACTCTGGAACTCACTGGATATTATCATCTGTAGTGTCGGATACTCCATCGCGCGATCACCCCTATTCAGAGAGAATTTGCTCGAAGTGAGCTATGCGGACGAGCTCGAGAAGAACAATGTGGTAGGAGACGTATTGACCCATTACTTCGATATAAACGGCAAAAGATTTGAGAAGAGCATCCTCGACAAGTGTATTAACCTTAGCTTCGAGCAATATATGAATGCAGGCGAAAGAGTCATTGTAGCTGCTGGCCACCACAAAGTGGATGGTCTGGTGGGAATGCTTAGAGGTGGCTTTGCGGATGTTCTTATAACAGATGAGTTCACAGCAAAGTTTGTGAAAGAATACATAGTTTACGATGAAGGAGGACAATAACATCGATACTTGTATCCTTAATTTAAATCCTTGTTATGATCACTGGGTTATTCTCAAGAATCCTACAAAGATCCCGAACGTGGTACGCGGAGACAAAGTAGTAACACTCGTGGACGGTAAGGGACTCAACATTGCGAGAGTACTATCCAAGGTTCTCGGGCACAGTGAGTATTTCTGCATAAACATACTTGGCGGGCAGGTTGGAACGATAATTGAAAAAGAATGTGATCGTCTGGGAATAGTGACAGAAAACTTCTGGATAGAAGACTCAAACAGAATTAACACTGCCCTTGTTTACGAGTACGAAAACAAAATGCTTATGATAAATGAACCTGGACCTCTCATGAAGCCGGGCGAAATAGAGGGTTTTATGGAGTTCTTCAAAGGTCATGTTAGACCGGGTATGAACCTTGTAATTTCCGGGAGTGCCCCGAGAGGGTTCGAGAACGGCTCACTTCTTCAACTTGTGAGAATTGCCAGAGAGGCCGGTTGCAGTCTTAAAGTGGACATTGCCGGTTCCTGGCTGTCTAAGATCGTGACGGTTTCACCGGAACTCTTAAAAATCAACGCGGATGAGCTGAAGGTAGCCTTTGGAATCAATAAAGACGATTTCAAGTCGATGGATGATTTCAGAAGGGAATATTCGATAAGGGATCTCATAATCACGAATGGAAAAATGGGCAGTGTGTGGCTCTCGGAAAGCGAAAAGCTCCACGCGAGATCGATGAAAGTCTTTTCTGACTTTTCAGTTGGATCGGGAGACTCTTTCTTTGCCGGGCTCATATATGGTCAAGAGGCGAAGATGTCGAAGAGAGAGGCGCTGAAGATCGCGACCGCTTGTGGCGCCGCGAATACCATGCACTATGGAGCCGCGATTTTCGAATACTCTGATGTAGAAAAGGTAATCGGCGACGTAGTTGTTACGGAAGTGGTATTATGAATGTCTTTCTCGGGATAGACATTGGAACGACGAACATCAAGTGCCTGGTTCTTGGAGAAGATGGGAGGATCCTTGAAGTGATACATTCGTCGACTCCGAAGAATAAAGAGAGAGGAGTCGAGTTTCTAGATCTAGAACTCACCAGGTCATACGTCGAGAGTATAATCGGAAAGGTCGGTACCCTTCATTCTCTTGCTGCCATAGCTTTTTCCAGCTTTGGAGAGACGGTTATCCCTGTTAGGCAGAGAAAAGCACTGTCAAAACCCGTGATGTGGTATGACAGATCGACTTATCCCTTATGGGAAAGTCATAGAGAATCGGTTGACAATCTCGCTCCTTACAGAATAACGGGGGTGGAAAATAGTTACACCTTCTCGCTCTACAAGATACTCCTTCAGAAGGAACTCTTCAGGCCAGAAGGTGTGGAGAACTGGCTACCAGTGTCTTCATATCTTGCTTACTCGCTGGGAGGTGTACCTGCCTGGGATATGAGCCAGGCATGCAGATCCTTCATGGTCAACATACACTCTCGCAGATGGAACTCGCAACTGATAAAGTACATCGGCGAAAGCGAAGAAACGATGGGCGAACTCAGATACACTGGTGAACCAGTTGGTCACACTAAATCGGGAATTCCTCTTATTAGCGCAGGCCACGATCATATCACAGGGCTTTACGCGGCACGGGCATTTGCGCGTGGAAAGGAATTTCTCTTTGATTCAATGGGTTCGGCCTCCGTAATTGCCGCCGTTGTTTCCGGTACCGCCGAATCTCTGGATTTTGCCGGCCCATTTATGCCGGGGGGAACGGTAGGAATAGCATACGAGGATCATCAGTACTACATCGAAAGCAATGTTAGATATTACGGAAAACTACTCCAATCCCTAATGGACCTAACCCAGACCGATGCCACGAAGGAAGGATACGAGAGACTAAATAATGAAATTGAGAAACTTGGCCAGCTGAACTCAAGACCGCTCTTCCTTGTGAATGGCGATCTCGTTGTTGGGGAAGGTTTGCAGGGAATAACACTTCTTGAAATGCCTATTCCTTTGAACAAGGAGCAACTGATGCAATCTGCTTACATATACCTTTCCTCGATCAGCAAGCGAATCGTGGATAACATTGAGAAGATTACAAGAAAAGAGCTACCAATCATCAGCGGAGGAGGAGGAAGCCTCAATAGCCTGCTGATGAAATACAAGGCTTCATTGCTCGGAAAAGAGATCTGGGTTTTGCCTACAAGCGAATTGACCGCTCT
>NZ_JFHJ01000436.1:0-1869 GCF_003666285.1 Mesotoga sp. HF07.pep.5.2.highcov
AGAGTGACCGAAGCCACAGGCTCCTCGTTAAAGAACGCCTCTACTATCTTATCTGCGTCCATAGACAATTCCGTCTCTTCTTCACTCGAATAGAAAACGCCGTCAACCTGCCATCGGTCGAATTCCCAGCCTTCTGTCGGAGTAGCTGAAAGACCGACCAGGGTAGAATAATCAAACTGATACTCTCCCGGTACCGGTGAAATACTTCCCTCTCCTTCTTCATCTTCCATAGTTAAGGTAACCGGTTGTCTCGAGAAAAAAGCTTTGATTGTCTTTTCGGAATCCATTTCCAGTTTCGTCTCTTTCTCATTTGAATAGAATTCCTCATCTACTTCCCATCGGTCGAAGTCCCACCCATCATCGGGCATGGCCTGAATATCTACAGACGTGTTGATCAAGTATTTATGATTCCCGGGAAGGGGCTGAACCTCGCCTCCCTCATCTGGCTCGAGCATAGTTAGAGTTACGGTCTTGAAGATACACTCAGTAGATAGGAAGATAAAAGAAATTGCTGCAACGAAGATCATAAGTTTCCGAAACCTGAGTTTTCTATTCCTGTAGGTTCTCAAAGAAAAACCTCCGAAATACATATTTATGTTGCTCGGTTCATGGTCTTCTCTCAAACGTATTATATTCCCGAGCATTTGTGAAAAAATCATTATCAACAGTCATTCAGTCATTGGTTGCCCTTATCCATTAGTGGTTGCAATCCAATCTGTTCATAAATGCTCACGGGAAAGAGAAGAACGTCAGCGTCCACGCATGCTTTTGTAGAAGTCTTATAATGAAGGCAATCACAAGATATTTTAAGTTGAGAAGAAAGATAGGAGTTGATGCTCAGTTCTTTGTGGAATCTACCTCGGAAGAGAGAACCGATGTGCGTTTAGTTAGACTTTCATCCATTTTTTTTGATGAAGCAAGCCTCTTACAAAACTCTCTAATAGATCACTGCAGATATCTGATACTATGGAGGCTCGAACGAAGAATTATTGGCAATCAAGATTGTAGTAGGTGCGTTTGCTCGAACTCAGAACGGATTGGAAAACTGAGACCTCCAAAAGACTCGGGACGATCAATTTGTTGCGCCGGAGCGATTATCAAATCCACCAAGAGAAAGGATCGTCAGTCTATCCAGCTATTATTTCAGGTTAATGATTGATTCTGATAGGGGTAATAGCTCGGGAAAATTCTGTTATAGCCTGAATATGGTGGATGTTGCCAGTGGTTGGAGTATCGTTGCACCGATAAGGAACAAGGCTCAAAGATGGACTCTCGAAGCTATAATTGCATTGAGAGAGTTACTTCCTTTTCCTCTTTTGGGAATTCATTCCGACAATGGCTCGGAGTTCATTAACGCTCATTTGTATAAGTATTGTTTGGATGAAAGATTGGTCTTTACCAGAAGCCGGAGTTACAACAAGAACGACAATCCTCATGTGGAACAAAAGAACTGGTCTTTGGTCAGAAGGGCCGTTGGCTATTACAGATATGACACTTTGGAGGAACTGAGTATCTTGAATGAGCTATATGAAAGCTTGAATCTCTACAACAACCATTTCCAGCCTACTCAAAAGATGATTGAAAAGACCAGAGATGGTACAAGGATAGTGAAGAAATACGACAAGTTCGCTACTCCTTATGAAAGAGTGCTTAACTCTCCCTGGATTGACTGTACAAAAAAAGATGAGCTTCGTAAGGTTCACGAAGCCCTAGATTTATACAAACTCAAGAGTAATATAGCACATTCTCAAGAATCACTGGTTGACATACAGATAATGAAGTCCAAATCTAACTCAAAGGGAGGTGTTCTTAATCTCCTTCATCTCGACTTCGAGTAGATTTTATTTTGATGCATTAACTCTCTCTTGA
>NZ_JFHJ01000331.1:0-3264 GCF_003666285.1 Mesotoga sp. HF07.pep.5.2.highcov
TGACAACCGGCTCCTTAAGTTCGAAGTCCTCGGGAATGTAGCTTAATAGAGCATTTTCGTCTGTTTCATAGTCAACAGAGATAACTGTATTATCACCGTAGACAACTCTAACCGGGTAGAATGGCCCCACCGAAATGCACCGGCATCTTGTAGATAAAGTCCGCGTTAAACACGAATTTCCCTTTTTTCCCAGACACTTCACTTCCTCCTCTCATCATTATGGATGATGGAACTCAATATCCTGCCGCACGCATATTCTTCTAGACCCACAAGATTCTGGAAATCATCTCGGAGAATTTGCTTTATCATTGACCTTTAATGAATCTAAAACCATCTGGCAATCGTCGAAAAACTGGTAGATGAAGTCAGGATGAATAGGGATTGTATGGGAAGCCCGGCCTCTAATTCATGTAAATTAGATCACAATGCCTAATGAACTTCCAAGCAAAAATGAATCCATCACAACATGAGCAATAAGCGTAATGTTCAAGTAATATCAGCATAAATTATGTCGCTACATTCCCAATGATTTTGTCCCAGAGGCCTTGCTTCATAGTTGCTTTTTAACTACACGGAACAGCGATTTTGATCAGTAGTGCTATCATATTTCCCCATATATAATCGCTGTTCATTAGCTGTAAAAGATTCCAATGTCAAAGGTTCAAACACTGTATAATTGGAGCAAATTCGCGCTTCTATGTAGATTCCGTAGTTAGTCTGAGAAAGAATGCGCTTTTTGCACGGAGGGGATGGAGAATGAAGAAACGCTTTTTGACCGCACTCTCAATATTTGCGATAATCGTCCTGTTATCTGGGTGTCTTTTTTTCGGACTTCCAAACTTGAACGGTAGCTGGGATGCCGTGATGCTTTATTCCGATGGATCATCCGACATTGCAACTTTTCATATTGAACAGCACGTAGTCTACAATTACAGGGGCAGATTCTGTCTTGATTCAAACTGTAAAGAGCTCTTTGGAATGATCTCGAACGATCATAAGGTAAATATCAACACCTGGACCTCTGAAAGCAAAATAGATTTCGCTGGATCAGTCAACAAGAATACGATGTCGGGAACCTTCACAATATTCGAACCCTTAGCTGAAGGAATTTGGGAGGCAACTAGACGTTAAGCCGACATATTCGAAAATCAGCAAGTGGGTAAGAGTTACCTTTCTAAAACTGCCTTAGAATCCATATATTCATCTCACATATTGATCTCTGGAACCCAAGTCTTAGAAAAATGGGTCGAGCGCTATGAGTTATTGCATACTGCTCGGTGAGTTTTGACCAGAAAACCTTCAGACCAAATCTGTTATCATCTTCTTGAGTAACTTCATGGAGGCATAAAATGACAACAATATATCTGATGCGCCACGGCCAGAGTCAGGCAAATGTTGAAAAGATATTCGCAAATAGCAATGAAGGTTTCCCGCTTACAGAAGAAGGGATACGGCAGGCCGAAATGGCCGCGCGCTTTTTAAGATTGAAGAATATACGCAGGATATATTCCTCGCCGATATTGAGAGCAATTGAGACATCGAGCATAGTATCTTCAGAATTGGAAATTGAGGCCAAACCCCTGGACGAAATCAGGGAGTTTCACGTCGGTGAACTTGAGGGCAAGTTGATTGAAGGCGAAGCAGCGAGCGCATTCCTAAAGCTTGTCAGAGACTGGATCGGGGGCAAGAAAGATGAGCGAATTCCCGAGGGTGAGAGCCATAGACAGGTCATCACACGATTCTGGAAAGGAATTAATACTATCGTAGATGAATGCCCAGAGGGAGAAGTCCTGGCCGTAAGTCACGGAGGCTTTTTGTCAATGACACTTCCCTTCGTCTGCAACGGGATTGATCCTGAGGATTTCTTCTCGAGATCAGGTGTCTCGATAGCCAATTGCGCCATTACCACGGTGAAAGCATGCAGATGTGGCGATTCAATTTCTCTGGAGCTTCTAGACTGGGCAAACACATCGCATATGGAACTGGATTTCGAAAAGGAACCGATAGAGAATATCTGGAACTCAGAAGATTGAATGAAAGATAATCTCGAAGGAGGAGACAGTAGTGAAGATTGGAATAATTGCCTATTCAAAAACCGGAAATACGCTGTACGTTGCTGAAAAACTAAGAGATAAGTTGATTTCTGAAGGAAAAGAAGCATCTGTGATAAGGCTCAGATCGGAAACCCCCGATCTCGAAAGATACGAGGGCCTAGTCTTTTGCTCTCCAGTTAATGGCAGAGCACCCGCCGATCCCATGAAGAGTTATCTTGCCAAAATGAAATCCCTCCAGGGCAAAAAAGTTGCCCTTATGGCTACTGGTCTCTTTCCGGCCTCAATGGGAAGAAAACAGACATTAAAATACATGAAGACCATCTGCAAAGACAAGGGCGCCGAAATAGTTGGCCAGGGAAGCGTTGGCTGGTGGAGCTTCGGAAGAGAGAAGAAAATTGAAAAATTGATTGAAGACCTTTCTTCCTTTTTCCTTTTATAAATGCCGATCTTAATGTGAGAACGAAAAGGACAAGACACTCTTCAACTAAACAAAAAAGCCAGGAACTGAACTTCTGCATAGCGTAATTCCAGCTTCTTTTGGCAAAGACAATTTCCTCAGGAGGATCCCAATGTATAGACTATTCGCGACATCCACAATTGCTCTTCTCGCCGCTTCTTTAAGCGCTTCAATGCCGGAACATGTTCTTGTCAACGGCGGAAACTTCCTCATGGGAACCACATGGAGAGAAGAAGGTGTCGATTATGAACCGGTACGACAGATTGATTTGAATTACGATTACTACATCGGGAGGTTTGAAGTCACCTTCGAAGAATATGAGGCTTTCTTTGATGAAACGGGAAGAATCCTTCCCGACGACTCCGGTTTGGGAAAGGGCTACAGACCAGTTATGAACGTGAGCTGGTGGAACGCGATAGCTTATTGCAACTGGCTTAGTAATAAGGAGGGGGGTACCCCTTGCCTACGATTCCGAGGGCAATTTGCTTGATGGAAGTGGCGAAAGAACAACCGATTCCTCCGAAGTAGAAGGTTTCAGGCTTCTGACTGATGCTGAATGGGAATTTGCGGCGAGAGGCGGTAACGCGAGTGAAGGCTACACAAGATCGGGAGGAAACTCAGTTGACCTGGTAGCGTGGTATAAGTCTAACTCCGAAAATATGACCCATCCGGTAAGAACCAAAGCTCAAACGAACTGGGAATCTTCGATATGTCGGGAAATGTTTGGGAATGGGTTAGTGACTATCACACAGA